>JBFLZA010000254.1:0-11716 GCA_040756535.1 Cyanobacteriota bacterium | reverse complement strand
TCCCTCGGTTTACCGTACAGCGGATTTGCAGATGGCGCGTCTGACGGAAGAAGAGATTCAGAATGGAAAACAGACTTATCTAGAGGTTAATAACGGTCAGACGGTGATGCACCTGACGCCAGACTTCAAAATTGAATATGTCCATAATGTCACGGAAACACGGACTGACCCTCAAACAGGTCAACCACAAACCGTAGTCGTGCGTCAGCAATCTGGTTTCTGGGCTCCTTTTGCAGGCGCTTTGGCGGGTCAAGCTTTAGGCAGTCTGCTATTTTCCCCTCGTTACTATGTGCCGCCTGTCTATCAGCCGGGAGGAATGATGACAGGATATGGTGGATATGGGAATACCTATCGCGAAGCCGTTACACGCTATCAAACTCGTTATAACCAACCGCCAGCGGCCGTGAGAAATCGTCAAACCTTCCGGACAACTGGACGCTTGAGGTCGCCGTCTTCCAATCAACCTTCTGTTCGCCGGACTAATCCTAACGCCAATCGCTCGACAGGGTCAGGTTACGGGGGTAGTCGGTTACGCAATTCTGGTAGATCTACTCCTAGCCGCACGAAGCGTCCCAGCAGTTTTGGCACTGGTTCTGGTTCGCGATCGCGTCCTTCTAGAAGCCGTTCATTTGGTACCCGACGTCGTTAAATTTCCGTAGTAAGGTGGGCATTGCCCACCCACTGCTCGGATTGAGGAACCTTCGTATTTAACCGGGTAATTTACAAAAACAGAAGGGCGATCGCTTTTGATAATGCGATCGCTTTTTTGCTGCAATATTTATGTATTGCCCGTGTACCAACAGCGTTGGGAATAGGGATACGAAGGTTTACGGCTTGCTGGATGAACCAAGAATCCCACGTCTTTCAAGCGTGGGAGCGTCAAATATGCCAACAGACTTGCCAGTATGGCACTGGAAGCGAAAACCCTATGCTCAACTCTGTAAAGACAACTGGGAGTGGCTACCATCCCGATAAAGACAGTCTGAGGGCTGAAGTTTGGTCGTTGCTCAAGGAACAGGGAGTCACCATCCGTGACCCCTTTAATCACATTCCAAACTTTGTTAATGCCGAGAAGGCTGCCGAACAGCTAGCAACTTTACCCATTTGGCAGCGTGCAAAGGTAATCAAATGTAATCCCGATTCACCCCAAGTTCCGGTAAGGTTGCGTGCCCTGCAAGATGGGAAACGCCTGTACATGGCTGTACCGCGCTTAACGAATACCCGTTGTTTTGTTGAATTGACGGCTTTAGATTTGCAGCAGCGCAATATTCCTCTTGAGGAAGCTGCTATGGCGCAAAAAGCACTAATCTATGGGCGATTGGTCAGCTTTGAACAGATGCACCCCATTGATTTAGTCATCGTGGGCTGTGTGGCGGTAACGCGCAATGGAGGTCGGACGGGAAAAGGCGCAGGCTTTGCAGACTTGGAACTTGCCATGCTTAAGGAATTTGGGTTGGTGCAGTTTGATACCCCAATTGTGACAACAGTGCATCCGTTGCAGATTGTTGGAGAAGACTGTTTACCGATGCAAGCTCACGATTGGCCTCTCAACTGGATTATCACTCCTGATGAGGTAATCGAAACAAACACAACCTATCCAAGCCCAATAGGATTGGACTGGGATACCATTCACCCTGAACAGTATAAAAAAATTCCGATTTTGCGGAAGCTAAGAGAACAACAAATATGTGATTGACCGCAAGAAAATCTTTGCGTCTGTGTGTCAGTCTTAACTATAGTTATTCAGCGCTATGCCAGATCAAGCGCCACCTTGTTTTCCATACTCCATTCTCCCGGAGTGTTGAACGACTATACGCTTTGAAGGCAAAAATAGGCGATAGGGATAAATTTTGTCTTAGATAGCCTGAAAGAAAGCTTGTTTTTAATTAGAAAGACTGGTGAGTTCAGGATAAGTGTTGGATCTAGAAAATTCTTGCTGAGATAGTTCTCTAGTACTACCCGTGAAACGCCGACGCTGAGCGGTAAATTTCGACCTGAGCAACGTCAGTACCCTAGGCAAAGAAATACAGATAACCGCGCTAGGCATCACCAGGATTAAAAAATCGATCAGGTTCATAAATTTCTACTCGCTACCCTTTGAACATTGAATAGGAAACTCCTGTCTCCTACTTAACTAAGTATGCAGGAAAATAATTGAACCTGAACACCTACAAGCTTTTAAATTACTTGTAGTAGTCATAAGTTTTACTGAAGATAAGTTTTTTTACGTTTTGCCAGTTAATAAACTTGATCGATGGATAAGGTAGCGAGTAGAAAAGCGGTTTGCTCTATACTATTTTATATACTCCTTTAGTGTCAAGTTTTTGAAAAAATTAGTTTTTGTTGAATTTGATACGAAGTTGCGTTCAAACATAGTAGTTGAGACAAACGCTCCAGACACGGAGACGCGGGGACGCAGAGAAAAGGCATGTGCTACGTATGAATGCAACTAAGTATGAGATAGGGAGTGCAGGGAATCGGGTTAAGCGAATATTGATACAACTAGATGTTTCTTTCTGAGAAATAGATTGAGGGTTTGCAACAAACCCCCAAAATTATGACTATATTCTTACTTTGCCCAGGTCATTTCTCTAAGAAAATGATAGGATTTTACGGCTGCACTTGGGCACCGTGACTGCGAGGGTCATCTTGAGCAGCTTTTGGGGCGGAAACGGGAGTATCAAAAGCAGAAACCTTTCCACTGCCTTGAATATAAGGGAGAGGTGCTTCAGCAATCAAAGCGTCTAAGTTCGCCTCTAGGATAGTACGGGGTTGTTCCCCGATCGCTTGAGCGATCGCTTTCCCGTCCTTAGCTAAGTACACGAAATGGGGAATTCCATCCACCCGATAATTGAGGATTTCGGGTAACCACTTGCTGTTATCTACATTCAGCATCACAAAATTCACTGAATCAGCAAATTGCTCTTTAAGTTCGCCCAAATCTTTCGCCATCGCCTGACAGCTAGTACACCAGTTAGCATAGAACTCCATCAAGGTTGGCTTATCATTACTCAGTGCTACTTCTAAGGGGGTAGATGCCTCAGCTTGGGCATCTAGAGTCGTCGAACTGATGGGGGTTTGTGAGCCTAAAAAGAGGACAGCACCGAGTGCGATCGCCACCAGCGCAATCAAGAAATTTCTGAGGCGTTTACCAAGGGTAGATTCAGGGGTTTGAGAGGACGTTGATACTGAGTCAGGTGAATTCACAGCCATGCTTAATCAAACTTATAGATTGTTATATTTCATAAACACACTCTAACAAGACATGAAAAAACGGGTAACACTCACCTTTCCTAAACGCACTGTTCACATGCCAGTAACCTACCGACTGGCAAAGGACTTCAACGTAGCAGCAAACATCATCCGCGCCCAAGTAGCACCCAATCAAATTGGAACGTTGGTAGTGGAACTATTAGGGGATATTGATGAGGTCGATGCAGCAATTGAGTGGATGCGATCGCAAGACATTAACGTTTCCCTGCTAGGTCGCGAGATTTTGATTGATGAAAACAGTTGTGTTGATTGTGGCTTATGTACAGGCGTCTGCCCCACCCAAGCTCTAACCCTCGATCCACTGACCTTTAAACTTAACTTTACGCGATCGCGCTGCATTGTCTGTGAACAATGTGTTCCCACTTGTCCCGTTCAGGCAATTTCTACCAACCTTTGATATCAAGCTATCGCTCGTTAAATTTGCACCGATACTCATGAAGGCTGTCATTAGTCCTTAGTCCTTGGTCAGGAGTTGAAAGCTTGATAGAGTCTAGTGGCAGAAGGCAGAAGGCAGAAGGCATATTGCTTGTACAGTAAGCTTTTTAACCTTTTTAAACTGATAGTTATTTCCGCCGCGCTGCACTAGAATTCACGAATGGCTAATGACTAATGACTAATGACTAATGACTAATGACGAAGACGTTTACCCCAGTTCAGGCTGGCTCATTTTTCTGAGCATCGTCGCTCGATTCAGGTTTTCCTGAGCGGGTTTGTAGGTGGGGTCAAGGTTAACAGCAACGCGGTAACTTTTTAACGCATTAGAGCGCTCTCCCCTGAGCTCTTGCAATGCACCTAGGAGATTAAAGGCTTCAGGTCGTGATGGGTCAGCAGCGATCGCTTGCTTAGCCTGTGCCATTGCCGCATCACACTGCCGCTTATTAACATAACGCTTGGCGAGTTGAAGGTGGGAATCATAACCCACACTTTGCGTCTCCTCAATCGACTCCCGATCAATCACTTGCTTAACCACCGCCCGAATCTCTTGGGGAGCAAATGGCTTCTGGATAAAATCCACAGCACCCAGTTTCATCGCTTCAACCGCGTTTTCTACCGTACCGTAAGCGGAAACCATTATAATCCGGACATCGGGATGCTGCAGGGCAGCTTGTCGCAGAACTTCTATCCCATCCATTCCCGGCATCTGAATATCCAAAAGCATCAAGTCAAATTCTTGCTCCTCCAGTTGCTTGAGAGCATCCGCTCCATCAACCGCCGTGCTAATGTCATACCCTAACGGTTCCAGTCCCAGACTTACCGTTAACCGGATATTTTTTTCATCATCAACAATGAGAATTCTGGGACTAGACATCAGTTATTTCTCCTTTAGGATGTTGGGTGGCTTGGGTGGCAACCATTGGCAGGGTAAAGGTGAATGTACTACCACTGCCTGGTGTTGAGTCTACCCAAATCGTACCGCCATGAGCCTTGACAATCTCCTTACAGATAGCTAAACCGAGCCCGCTGCCACCCACATCTTTATTTGTCTGCACCTGAACAAACTTATCAAAAATTCGAGCTTGATAGTCTAAAGGGATACCAGGCCCATCATCCGTTACAGACACAACAGCAAAGTCAGTCAGACTACTGCTGGTAACGCGAATATGACCTCCGGTATCGGTATAGCGCAACGCATTGGCAATGAGGTTGGTCAGCACCCAGATAATTTTGTTGGCATCGGCTTTTACTGTTAATGTATCCTCTGGTATCAGTGGGGTCAGTTTTACCCCTTTTTCCACCGCTTGTACCGAAAAGAGTGCGATCGCTTTTTCAACCAAAAACTCCACCTTCACGGACTCAAAAGCCATTTCCATTCGACCCGATTCAATTTTTCCCAAATCCAATAAGTCATTAACCAAAGTTCGTAAGCGCTGGACATCCTCTTGAGCAGCTTCGAGGAGTTCCTGCTCTTTTTGGGATAGTTTTTCTGTCGCACTCTCCATCAGCAAATCGATACTCATCGCCATGCTAGTTAGGGGTGTGCGTAATTCATGAGATGCCGTCATTACAAACTGGGTCTTGAGTTGGTCTAGTTCTTTTAGCTTGGTGACATCCTGTAGTAAGAGGACAACCCCCAGCATTTGGTCATCTTCTGTTTTTACCGGTGTGATGGAAAACTTGTAATACTGTGTCCGATTCTCATCCTGGATGGACAAGATGGATTGTTCCTCGCTCAGTTGGGGTATATTTCCCTCTATAGCAGTGGTTTTAATGCGATCATAAAGTTCTCGGTTATCAAATACCTCAAAAAAATGTTTGCCTTGGGCAAGTTGAGGTGAGGTATTGAGAATTTGTGCGGCTTTGGGATTAATGGCAATAATTTGGGAATCAGCATCAACAACCACAATGCCATCGGTGATGCTGCTAATAATGGCTTCGCTGCGTTGTTTTTCCGCAATGACCTTGCTGACATTCAGTTCATGAAATTCCTTAAGCTTGCGGCTTGTACTAGTGATTTTGCTAGCGAGGCGTCCCAACTCATCATTGGAGCGAACCGATAGTTCCACATCATAGTCACCCTCAGCAATTCGGTCAGCGACCCGACTCATCTCTCGCAGAGGTTGCACCAAGAAGGTGGATAATAGCAAACTAAAGGCTAAACCACTGCCAGCCGCCGCTGTACTAATTAAGGTCATTGACCACATCGCACGCGCTGATACAACTTGAGTGTGTTCAGCAGCAGCGAGCATGGTTTGCTGATTCAACTGTCGCAGTTCTCTGCAGGTATTGCGAACGTGTTTGAAGGTAGGTAAGAGACTTTTGTAATAGTAGTCCACTAATAAGGCTTGGGATTGAGTGAATCGCAGTTCCCGCAACTGGGTGTATGCCTCCAGGTAATCCTGGTACCTGGTTTCAATCGTTTTAACGATTTGTGCTTCGCCTTCAATCGTAATGTTGGCTTTAGCCCGACCCAACCATTGCAGAAATTCGCTCTCATACTGTCGGAATTGCGATCGCTCCTCTTCTTGTGATTTCAGCAGGAATAACAATGTTGCACTATCCTGTCGATCCAGCGCATCACTCATGTTTTCAGCCGCAAGAATGCTGCTGTAGTTTTCCTCTAAAATCCCCTCACTTGCCTTGCCTAGACGATAAAGGTTGACCACTGCCAAGATGCACACCGTCACAATCAAAGTGAGTACTAGACCATAGCCAATCAGTATTTTCCTTCTGAGTTTCACCGATTCTGAAGCCTCTTATCCTACTCTTGATCGTCCCTGCTTTTATCAGGGGTCAGCTCATAGCATAACGAAAGCAGGTATAGTCATTGGGGATTGGCTGCGATTGCATTTGGTGTGGTAGATGCCAAGCGTTGGCTCGTTGACTTAGCGCCAGGAAACAGGGGTTGAGCCGACGGTTTGAAGCGAAATGATTGGCTTGCCATAAGCTTGGCTGGCACTGCTACCAGCTACTTTGAAGGAAGCACTTGTTATCATCAATCGGCTTGACAACTTAGCGATTGTTTGTCTTTAACTGAGATTGCAAGATTAAGAAGCCCGCGCCAAATGCGGTCAGTACAATCAGTAGGATAGCTACGACGAGTAACCAACCACTGACATCAGAAATTCCTTCAGATGGGGTCGTTTGGCGAGAGCGACTGTCTTCCTGTTCAAAGACCACTGTATCTGCATAGGGAGAGGGAGTGGGTTCGGGCGTCTTGGGAGGCGGTGGAAATTCGACAGATGGGGTACTAGCCGCTCTTGGAGGCGGCGAAGGCGGTGCTACGGGTCGAGGTTCTGGCGGCCTGACAGGTTGAGGTCGAGGCCCCTCTGCATCGCTGATAGACCCAAAGGAAGCAATAATCTGCTGGAAATGTTGGGCTGACTGAACGACTTTTTCAACTTGTTGTCGCAGTTGTTGATTTTGCTTGACTAATTGCTGGTTTTGTACATTTAACGATTCCACCATCGTCTTAGCAGCTTGCAACTCAGCCGCAAGTTCCCTGTAGACTGAAATGGGTACCGATGGCTGGTAGGGATTGGTTCGTTGTTGACTGTAACCGTCAGTTGGCGGGGTTTGCATGGAAGGATTAATTCAGGAGTTAGAGGTCATTAGGATAGCAAAAGTTGATGTAAGGCAAGAATAGTGGAATTGTGAATCCTGCGCTCAGCAATTTTTTCAGAAATTTGCTATCTATTCAACCTTACGCGTGTTCCACTTGAACTTGAGAACGCACGTTTAGCGCAATAAGGGGAAAAAATGTCCTACAGGCCCAGTTCCCTGACCAATGTCTAAAGCGTATTTTAAGGCAGTTGTGACATAATCCTTTGCTGAATGTACCGCCGATAGCAAATCTTTCCCCAGTGCCAGATTAGCAGCGATCGCACTACTAAGGGTACAGCCAGTTCCGTGCGTATTGGATGTCTCCACCTGCTCTGTAGTCAGAGTGCATAGCGCCGTCCCGTCAAACCAGACATCAACACCACGCAAATCGCCAGTCATTCCTCCCCCTTTGACGAGGATAGCCCTTGCCCCCAATTGATGAATGCGCTGAGCTGCTGCTTGCATATCATCAAGGCTCTTAATCTCTAAACCACTTAAAATCTGAGCTTCGTAGCGATTTGGGGTGACAATTGCCGCCATAGGAATCAACACATCCCGCAAAGACGCTACAGCCTCATCATCAATCAGTTGGGCTCCGGTACGTGATACCATCACAGGGTCTACCACTAAGTTTTCCAGACCTAAAGTTTTCACACTCAACGCCACGGCATTAATAATTTCTTTATTTAACAACATTCCAGTTTTCGTTGCCTGGACGCCGATATCACTAACCACCGCCTCTATTTGAGCAACCACTGCCTCAGCAGGTAAAGCATCAACCCGCGTAACACCCTGAGTATTTTGTGAGGTTACGCAAGTCAGGGCACTGGTTCCATGAACACAGTGAACGGCAAATGTTTTTAGATCTGCCTGAATTCCCGCGCCACCGCCACTATCGGAACCAGCAATTGTCAGGGCGATGGGTACGCTCGATTGAGATTGACACGTCATAGTCTGAATAAAGACTGATACTGAATATTTCTCATTGCGGCACTAAAGAGAAATTTCGCACCAACAAGCGCGAATAACTTCTAGGGACAATTCTTTTTTTAGCCCCAAACCCAATTAAACGATAAAAGCACCCGGAACTCCTCGATCAAACCCCCTTTGCTTCTTGCGAAATTAGAGGTTTGAGGAGCCGAGCCTTCTCGATAGTTCCTCTCAATTGTTTACGACTGCTAAGGTCGGGGGAAACGTCGCCTTTGCAGGAACTCTGGAATATCTAATTCCTGTTGCCTATTCCTGGGTTCGACGGGAGGTGTAGGAGGATTTGGTGCCGGTGTGAAAGGTCGCCGAGGATAGGCCGTTTCCTTGATCGCCGATGGTGCTGACTGGGCTTCGCCAGTAAATCCAGTGGCAATAACAGTAATTCTGATCTCACCTTGCATTTTGTCATCAATCACGGCTCCAAAAATGATATTGGCGTTGGGATCGACAACTTCATAAACGGTTTCCGCTGCGGCATTGACTTCGTGGAGAGTTAAATCGCTACCCCCTGTGATGTTCAAGACAACGCCTCTTGCTCCATCAATGGAAGACTCCAGTATGGGAGAAGAAATAGCCTGAGAGGCAGCTTCTCTCGCTCTCGACTTCCCGGAACCCACACCAATACCCATTAATGCCGAACCGGCATCCGCCATAACAGCGCGGACATCGGCAAAGTCAACGTTAACCAAACCTGGGATCGTGATGATATCTGAAATGCCTTGAACCCCCTGACGGAGAATATCATCTGCTACGCGAAAAGCTTCTTGAACAGGAGTTTGTTCGGAAATGACGGATAGCAGTTTGTTGTTCGGAATCACAATCAGGGTATCTACCCGACTTTGCAGGGCGGCAATTCCTTCCTCTGCCTGAGTCATGCGCCGACGCCCCTCGAAGGTGAACGGACGAGTGACGATCCCAACCGTCAAGGCTCCCATTTCTTTGGCGACTTCGGCAACGATAGGGGCTGCGCCTGTGCCAGTTCCGCCTCCCATCCCGGCGGTAATGAAAACCATGTCCGAGTTTTCGATCGCATGGGCAATTTCCTCGCGAGATTCTTCAGCCGCCTTTTGACCAATAGCTGGATTCCCTCCAGCACCTAGTCCTCGTGTCAGCTTCTGTCCCATTTGCAAGCGTTTGGAAGCCGAGTTTTGGGCAAGAGCTTGAGAATCAGTGTTAATCGACCAAAATTCGACCCCAGATACCCCACTCTCGATCATGCGGTTGACTGCATTGCCCCCGCCCCCACCAACACCAATGACTTTAATTTTGGCAACGCTACCTGGCACGATATTGTCACTCCTGGGTTCTTCTCTAGGTATGCCTCTAGGAGAATCAGGCATCTGACCGAACTGTAACCCAGAATTCCCGAAAGGATGAGTGTTATCTACACCGATCGATAGTTCGGCGGGAAGCTTGATAGGTGAGCTTTGATCAGCAAGCTCTAGTTTATTATTAAGCGTCATTGCAATAGGTTAGGGTCGATAAACAACTTTATCAGTTATAGGTAGCAATCTGAGTCAACTATAGGGTAAGTCGATTGAAAAACCAACGAACGCTCGCATGAGCGTGTTGGTCTTCTTTAAAAGAGAGTGATAAGTAAGGGTCACTGTCACTCGGAAAGACGTAGCCACAGGAATCACCATTATGACACTCTTCATTATTCAATCTTAATGAGTGCTTGGTGATGGCGTATCACTTCCTTTTTTCATTTGAATGGCTGGGAAGTCTGGGTTTTTAAGATTAATATAGGCGATTTGCCCAGGCTGTATATGGGACGGCAATTCTCGCATTCGATCTAAAACAGCTAATTGCTGACTCAATCGAGAACTGTAAGGACCGAAATGGACGATTCCCAATTCGGTTTTCAGGATTAAATTCGCCGGATCGCGCCAATCTATCTCGAAAACTTTCACAGGAGAGTGGCTGACGGTCTTGTAAACTTGGGACCAGTAAGGGCGGTAATGTTCCCGTGAGCCAATTACCTTAAGAGTTGGTAACTCGAAGTCCTCTTCCAATTGGGTGTAGCTGCCTGAGGGCATCCAAACCCCTTGGGCATCCAGCATCCCGGCGTTGGAGCTGTCTGTTGTGGCTTGAGGACTAGAGGAGAGTATTGTTTGAGCGATCGCTACAGGTTTGCGCTCTTTGACTTTGATAGTCAATCCGGGGGGCACCAGTTGACGCGTCACAGAGGCTTCGGCGATCGGAGCTTGAGACTCTAAAGTTTTGGCGATCGCTTGGGGTTGCACTCGCAGAATAGATTCTGGATAAGACAAGGGCAACAACGAGCGAATCGCTTTGGTAGAGAGAAAATGATTGCCTTCAATGACAATTTGTTCCGGTTGACGGATTACCCAATCGGGTAATGTCAACGCCCAAACCAGACTGCTGGCCATGCCACCCGCCAATAGCGATCGCCAAATGGCTTGAACCGATTTAATCCGACGTGTGCGTCGCAGCTGTTTGCGCCGAGTGGTCAATTGTGCTTGAGAGACTGATGCGATGCTTGCCATCTACTACCGCTCAATCCAAGTAATGAAAGTAAATAATGTTTCTCAAAAATAGGGGGAGTTAAGATTCGCTGAGTTAAACCCAGCTAACTACACTCAGAAAAACCCTTTGGTAAGCGTGGAAACTCTATGACTGCGAGCCTAGGTAGGAACGCTTGCCAGAGTATCTTGACTCGCCCACCAAAAGCAGGATTTTTATAGCTATCAGCTAGGACACCCTGCACAACCTTTATATCTATCCCTAGCGCTTACGCACCGCTGCGCTTACGCCACTGACTACTAGAGCAGTTACAGACTAAGGCGGCATTCTGTAACGTCTTTGAACTACCACGTTCAGGTAGTTCAGTTTGTCTCAAGGACACAGACTAGACATTGGCGCGAGTCTCAAAAGCTAGGACTGAGCTTGTCCTTTCCTCCAAGCCCCCGACTTCCAGCCGAAGGTTAGTGGCCTATCCACTTAGCCCAAGATACCTTTCCCATTTAACCACTCCTTTTCCCGACGCTGTAAGTAGATCAATGCCGCCACTACTGGCTCTAATAAAGTACGACTCTCCCGCATCTTAAGTAAAGTCCCTAGATTGTGCAGGTGCCCAGATGATTTAGGCACTGAGGCTTCTTATCGTCTTACAAATTAACTGGACTGCCAATCAGGAAAAACAGGATCTGGTCATAAGTGGTTGGTTGAGACTGATACTCCTGACACTCCAAAAATTGGGGAGCATATCACCCACTGATGTAGGGTCGCACCCGGAAAAACCTGATCAAGTAAGTCAATATTTACACGAGCGATCCCCGAATCCCTATCCTCCCCTACCCCTCACTGACTCAAGATCAACTGATGAGTTCCGGCTTGGGTGGGGACGAGGGGGGTGGGGGGCAGGGGGGGGATCGACAGAGACTGAAATCCC
>JBFLZA010000253.1:0-11742 GCA_040756535.1 Cyanobacteriota bacterium | reverse complement strand
AGAGGTTAGCCATTCCTGATATTGAAACGTGGCTCAATTTACGCAATGTCAGTTTAGTTGTGCTGTCAGCTTGCGAAACCGCATTGGGAGGCCCTGGATTGGACGGCAGGGAAATTGCTGGAGTGGGTTATTATTTCCTCAAAAGTGGAGCTAAATCTGTGATGGCGTCTTTGTGGAATGTAGACGATCGCAGTACTCGCTTGTTAATGGAGCAGTTTTATAAAAATTTAGCTCAGGGAACGTCCACCTCACCTGTATCGAAAGCTAAGGCACTGCGTGAAGCCCAATTGGCACTCCTCAAAGGCAACAATTCAGGCCCATTGAACCAACGGGGTAACAGTTTGCCATCTGATGATCAGGAAAGTGCCTTTCGCCATCCTTACTATTGGGCCCCATTCATTCTCATGGGGAGTGGACTTTAGTTTGAGCTGGCGATGAAAATCTCTGTTCCTCTCCCGCTTCATTTTCAGGTGAGTTACTATGGAATTAATGCATGGAAACTCCAAAAAACTGAGTTATTAGAGTAGGAAAGAGGACGCGTTGACCCAGTCGCAGTTTTCTCGAACAATCAAAAATTCTATTGCTATCGCTCCTGTCACTCTGCTTGGTTTGTGTCTGAGTGCTACAGTAAGTACGGCACAAGCGCAGCTATACAAACCAATCCCTGTGTCGGTTGGCAATCCCATAAAAGATACGCTTTCAGACAAAGACATTCCTACAGGCAAACAAGGATTTGCCCGAGACTACATAGTCAGGTTGGAAGCAGGAGACGAAGTTGCGATCGCTCTCGAATCGGAAAGCTTTGATACCTTTGTCATGCTCATCGCGTCTGATGGTTCCAGCGTGGGAGAAAACGACGATAGCTCAGATGGCGGCACTAATTCATTACTCGTTACCAAAATTGACAGAACAGAGGACTACATTATTCGAGTGAGAGCGTCGGGTGAAACTAAGGCGAAGGGCCCTTTTACCCTCAAGGTTACACCTCAAAGCCCTAAGCCATAGAACTCGTGAGATAATAACTTACCCAGTCTGAGAAGAGGGAAAAGGGGAAAGGGAAAAGCTTGATTTTGCGTCTTTTCGTTTTTAACTTGTTCCTAATTAAACGGGTAAGTTATTTCTATGTCATGCCACAGTACTCAGTTCAAAGTGTTCTAACACTAAAAAAAGTAGGAAATTGAGACTTAAAAACGCAAGTCAACGCTTGCTAACCATCCTCTCCCTGCTCATCGTGACGCCTCTAGGCTTTCTCTCCAAGTCTTATACCGGTTTAGGGGACGAATGGGTGAATGGCTTTAGCGGCGATATTCTCTACGAAATTTTTTGGTGTTTATTTATATTTTTGCTGATACCCAATAAAAAGACAGTAACCCTAGCTCCGGTATGGGTTTTCGGAATTACCTGTACGCTAGAATTCCTGCAATTGTGGAAAAATCCGTTCTTGAATGCGCTTCGTGCCACGTTTATTGGCAGAACATTACTTGGCACTACTTTTGTCTGGTGGGACTTCCCCCATTATCTGAGCGGTTGCCTCATCGCTTGGTTATGGTTGCGGCAAATCTGGCAGTTTGATCAAGATAAGTAGGTGGGCATTAATATTTGTCGTTGAGGCGAGACAGAAGACAGAAGGCAGAAGGCAGAAGGCAGAAGGCAGAAGACAGAAGACAGAAGACAGAAGACAGATTTTCAGTCAGTCAAAACTCACTATTAAGACAAGGTTTTGCCTGATTGATTAGACTCTACTATCACTTCTTGATAACTTCTTTGATAGTTATTGGGCGTTCCTCTTCGTCAACAAGTTGTAAACCTATATCCTCGAACCATTGGCAAGAAGTACTTCCTATCACCGCCTCCAGTTGATAGATTTGGCAAGTATTGATATGTTCCCAGCGCCCAAATAGAAAACCGTAAACCTTAATCCACTGTTCTGGCTCTAATTGATTGCACTCTTTAATAGAAACTTTTTCGCTCATCTGCATACAGCAACATGACCCCTTTACAAAAAACCCCAGTGTCCTTCCACTGGGGCATTCTTGAAACCTGATAACTTTCTCTCGTAATTTCATCCGAATGTAGCATTCTTACCTATCTCCACCTGCCTATCGACAGAGAGAGTATTTCGTTAAATCTAGTTGTATAAATAAAAACATCTTAAGCTCATCCCCCGCACTTCAGTCGGGGGATTGGACTGCGTCCCGCTGCGCTAACACGTCCTTGGTCAGTGGTCATTGGTCATTAGTGGACTTCGGACAAAGGACTCTCGGACTATGAATCTCGCGACGGACGGCTATCCCTCCCACCCCTTGAAGGAGTAGTAGGCTTCCCGCCGCTTTCTGGTGATGCTGATTGCAAACCTCGTCCACCAATCAGGGCAAACAACTTGACACTTAAGCAAAAGCTTATGTATTCTTATAGTTAAGCATTTGCTTAAATGAAAGCGCTTTTGATGAGTAGACCTGCTGCTAGTGCTGATATTTTTCAAGCGATCGCAGATTCAACGCGACGTGCGATTCTGGATCGACTGCGTGACGGCGAACAACCCGTCAAACAACTGGCCCAACCGTTTAATATGTCGATGCCAGCCATTTCTCAGCACCTACAAATCTTATGTGAAGCGGGTTTGGTACAAGTGCGAAAAGTAGGACGGCAACGCCTTTATCGGCTCAACCCAGAACCGCTCAAAGCGGTGTCTGAATGGGTTAACCCTTATGAGCCATTCTGGCAAGAGAAATTGGATGCCCTTGGTCAATATTTGGAGGAAAATCCATGCTCCGAGACTTAAAGCTGAATGTCTTCTATCCCTACTCTCCAGAGCGGGTTTGGAAAGCGATCGCAAATCGTCGTGCGTTGGCAGCATGGTTTATGGACAATGACTTTGAGCCGCGTTTGGGGCACAAATTCCGATTTAAGCCTGAACAAAGCGGTGAAGACACCATCTACTGTGAAGTCATCGAACTCGATGAACCCAGGTGTCTCTCTTATACCTGGCGAGGTAACTTCCTGTGTCAACCAACGATTGTGACTTGGAGACTCTTGCCTGTAGATGGCGGCACCCAACTCCAACTTGAACATACCGGGTTTGAGAGTGAAGTTACCCAGTTCAGTCAGCCAGCACGTCTTGCTCAAACTCAAGCAGGGCAAGACAACTCAATGATGCCAAAGGCAATTTTAGAGACTCCATTCCCAGCCCCAATTGTACAGAGAATACCTTCTCAGTGCGGGTATGCAGAAAGCAAGAGTTTTGACGTTGTTACACTCAACTTCTATCTCAACGGTGGCTGGCATGATGCGTTGAATCACAGACTTCCAAATAAGCTGATTGACTTTTCTCAAACCCTCGCTTCACATTCCTAGCCGCTTAATTCAAACAAGCTGTTGGTAATAACCAATAGCAAATTCTCCCAAGATAATTTCTCTCAGTGTACAAACACGAACATTGAGGAACAGAACATGCTGACCCATTTATTTCCCCATCAAAAAACGGTAATGAATACAGTTGAACCTATCTTCAATAAACTCAGCAAACGTGAATACTTTGCCGCATTAGCTCTTCAATCACTTCTAAAACATAGCACTTGGATAGAATTTGCCCAACATTCGCAAGACCGAGGCATTATCACCGATAACACTCTTAAAGTGGCTGATAAAAATAGCAAAATTATTGCTGATATTTGTGTCAAATATGCTGATGCTATTCTGGCTCGGCTTGGAGAAAATGAGCGATGAATAAGAGGCTGTTTCTTGCAAATTCTAAATTTAGATCATAGTATTTTGGATGCAGAATATTTTATGCCGAATGATTTACCTAAAGTTCCTTATCAATTGCCTCGTGGATCTTATACCCAGTGGATTGACATTTACAATCGACTCTATCGAGAACGAATCATTTTCTTGAATAAAGAAGTCGATGATGAAATTGCCAACCAAATTGTTGCAGTAATGCTCTATCTAGACTCAGAATCACCCGGTAAAGATATTCAGCTTTATATCAACTCACCGGGAGGTTCCGTTACAGCTGGCATGGCAATTTATGACACAATGCAATGCATCAAATCGGATGTTGTCACCCTCTGTGCAGGATTAGCGGCTTCAATGGGGTCTTTTCTGCTAGCTACTGGAACGAAAGGCAAGCGATTGGCTCTCCCTCATGCTCGGATTATGCTGCATCAACCAGCAAAAACAGGCACTCAAGGGACTGCTTCAGATATTGAAATTGAAGCGAGAGAAATTCTGCGAATTCGGCGGCGATTGAATGAAATTTATGCGGAACGAACAGGGCAACCCTTAGAGAAAATTGAAAAAGATACAGACCGAGATTTTTTCCTGTCAGCAGAGGAAGCGAAGGAGTACGGTTTAGTCGATCGCGTACTATCAAACTAAGTAGGTGTGTGGCATTAAACACACATGGGGAAAGGGGTAAAAGTCTCCAAGTCAGGAGCCAGGAGTCAGGAAATCTTGAGTACTTCTGAATTCTGTCTTCTGAATTCTTACTCCCCTCCTAACCTGCATTTATTTATGCCTACGTACTTAACAAAAACAAGAGGTAAACACCATGTTAAAGCTTTATCACACCCCCATCTCTGCCAACTCTCGCCGCGTGTGGATTGCGTTACTCGAAAAAGGAATTGAGTTTGAGCAGGTTGTCATCCAACTCAATGGCGATCAATTTAAACCTGAGTTCCTGGAAATGAATCCTTTTCACCATATTCCCGTATTAGAGGATGATGGCTTCCAGGTGATCGAATCCCTAGCTATCCTTGACTACTTAGAAGCGAAGTATCCTACACCCAGCTTACTGCCGACTGATGCCAAAGCGATCGCAACTGTACGCATGGTAGAGTTGGTCACGATTACTGAATTGTTGCCTCCTACAATTCGGTTGACGAGTCAGGCGATGAATTTGGCGGAAAATGAGCCGCAAAAGTTAGAAAGTGCTCATCAGCAAGTCCTCACCGTGCTGAACTTTTTAGAAAAATTACTGGGCGAGTCTCCCTATTTTGCGAGCGATAAGCTCACTCTCGCGGATATCGCGGCGGGAACGGTTGTCCCCCAGCTACCGAAAATAGGGGTGTCCTTGGATGATTATCCCAAACTAAAGGCTTGGTGCGATCGCTTAATGCAACGTGAGTCTTGGCAAAAGACTGAACCCACTCCGGAGGAAATTGAAGCATTCTTTTCCCGGATGAAGACTCTTGTTGCAGCCTATCAGAACCGCTAAGGATTTTGAGGAAATATGGAATCATTAGAGATTGCGGGCGTACCTGTTGTGGTTCGCCCACCTGCCAACCCTAGCTTAAACGCTCCGCTAATTGTCCTTTGGCACGGTTTGGGAATACCCAACAGCGAGGAAAAGTTAGCTGAAACATTGCCGCTTGAAGAGGTACAAGCCTGGAAAGCGTATCTCGGACTGCCCCTATTTGGGAAGCGCCTACCAGTCGGTGGAATGGACGAGATTATGCAGCGACAGCTAGAAGACTATGTCCTGCGACTTCTTCTCCCTGTTATGGAACAAGCCATGCAGGAGTTACCAGCTGTTATTCGAGCGTTGCAAGCGCAATTCGACATCGATGAGCAAGCAGGGATTGGTCTATTTGGCTTTTCGGCGGGGGGGCTTGCTGCTTTGCTGACTTTAATGGAAAGTCCTTTGCCCATTACTACAGCCGTATTAGCGGGTGTAACGAAAGACTTGATGTCAGCGGTGGGCAACTATGAACGCGCCGTTCAGGCAGCATATCCTACGCTCAAAAAACAATTTCCTTGGCTAGAAGAACACTATCGCTGGAGCGAGGAGTCAGAAATTGCCAAGCAACGCTTAGACTTTATTGCTCGTGCTTCTGTTCTGCAAAAGCACAAGCCCATGCCTGCTATTTTATTGGTACATGGTTCCCAGGACGAAATATTCGCCGTTAGCGAGGTAGAGGAACTGTATGCAGCTCTTACACCGTACTATCAACAAGCTAATCAAGCAGAGCGTCTGTCTCTGCGAACTTTTGAGCATTTGAAGCATGAAATTGATCTGAATGCAGTAAAGGACTCTCCTAATATGCAACAGGATATAGCTGAACTTCAACGAGTTGTAGCGACATGGTTCAGCCAATATCTAATATCACATCAGTCTAATTAGCCCTAATACAAATCTCTGGTTAAGGCTTAGGGAAATGCATCAATACCAATTTTCTTTTGAAGAAATTTATGCTTAAAAGAAGCAATTAAGTTTAAATACAAGCAGAATAGTTAAGCTTTGTTTGTTTTTTTGAAGGGAAAATTGGGAATGAAAATATAATATTTCCTTTAAGGGCGAGGTAGGAGTCTCTCATGGCAGCACTAATTTCCCTTGTTATAACCACCTATAACCGAGAGCGTTACCTAAAGGCTGCGATTGAGAGTGTTCTCTCACAAACTAGGGGAGATTTTGAGCTGTTGGTATGGGATGACGGCTCTAGCGATCGCTCCTTTAACATAGCGCAAGACTATGCAAGCCGAGATAGCCGTGTTCGTGCCGTGGCGGCGAAGCATCAAGGACGGGGCCTTGCATTAAAAAATGCGATCGCTCACACTACGGGTAGCTATATCGGCTGGGTAGACAGCGATGATTTACTTGCACCCACAGCTTTAGAAGAAACCGCCAAAGTACTCGAACATGAACCAGAAGTTGGCCTCGTTTACACCAGCTACCTGGACATTGATGAACACGACACAATTGTCAGCTATGGATATCGCTGTATCGTCCCCTACTCCAAACAGGGACTGCTGCAACAATTCATGACTTTTCACTTCCGGTTAATCCGCCGGAGTATCTACGAGCAAGTCGGCGGCATTAACGAATTCTTAGAAAGTGCTGAAGACTATGATATCTGTCTGCGGGTTTCTGAAAAGACAGAGGTACGGCATGTTAACAAGCCCCTTTACTACTACCGCACCCATCCAAAAAGCATTTCCTGGCAACAGCGACAAAAGCAAATCCATCACGCACGCTTAGCAGTAGAACAGGCTTACCAACGCCGAGGAAAAACCAAACGGGGAGATGTACTCACTCAAAAATTAAACCTGACAAATCCCAATAACTTTCCTTGTGAAAAAGGCAGAAGATGGGAGGCAGAAGGCAGAAGGAAAGAATATAGATGGGGCTATGCTGCTAACGCACCATACTACGCAAACAACCTCATCCAATTGTGTGAACCCAACTCTTCAGATCCAGGTGGGAACTTAAACCCTTCCTATCAGTCACGCCTAGGGCAAATGACATCCCTTCTGTCTTCTGCCCTCTGCCCTCTGCCTTTTGTTAAATTTCTCGCTTCATCCCTTTTGCCTTTTACCCTTTCCCTTTTACCTGCCATCGTCGCTGCCCAACCCATTGTCTCAGATGGCAGCACAAACACCCTAGTCACACCACAAGGAAATCGTTTCGACATTGATGGCGGCCAGCTTTCCAACGATGGCGCAAATCTATTTCATAGCTTCAGTCAATTTGGCTTAAACCAAAACCAAATTGCGAACTTTATCTCCAATCCATCCATCGTCAATATCCTGGGGCGCGTTACTAGTGGCAACGCCTCAATCATTAACGGTTTGATTCAAGTTACAGGTGGCAATTCCAACTTATTTTTAATGAATCCAGCGGGAATTGTATTTGGCCCAAATGCTAGCTTGAACGTTCCGGCTTCCTTTACAGCAACTACCGCCAACGCCATTGGTTTCAATGACAATTGGTTTCATGCATTTAATGACAACAACTACAGCGGTTTAAGTGGAACTCCAAGTGGCTTTCGGTTTGATGCAACTCAACCCGGAGTGATTGTGAATGCAGGCAACTTAAGCGTTTCCTCAGGGCAGAATTTGTCTCTGGTGGGGGGGACAGTAGTCAGCACCGGGACTCTACAAGCTCCCGCAGGCAACATTACAGTCACCAGTGTACCGGGAAGCAGCCTATTACGTATGAGCCAAACCGGACAAATCCTCAGTTTGGAGATTGCCCCGCCTACAAATAACCAGGGAAATGTATTACCTATCACACCCCAAATGTTACCGCAATTGCTGACGGGTGATGCGGCAAATCTAAATACGGGCGTGACAGTCAACACTGCGGGACAAGCGCAACTAGGAAATTCTGGGATTGAAGTAAAACCTGGTGATGTTGCAGTCAATCAGCTTAATGGTGGCACTGCAACTCTATCGGCTGAACGCAATCTTACCTTAATTGAAAGCCAATTAGGGACGACAGGAAACATGAACTTGCTAGCAAAAGATACAGTGCTGGTGCGCGATAGTGCCGCGAAACCCTTTTCGGCTCAAGCGGGAGGAAACCTCTACATTCAGGGTAAAAACGGCATTGATATTTTAGCAGTAAATCATCTTGACCAGACACCATTTGTGAGTGGGAAAGATTTGAGCTTGGTCAGTGATGGAATAATTTCCCTCGATGCCCACTTTGCCAATGCTGGTAGTTTTTCAATTCTTAATTTAAGTGGAAAAGGGGGGGATTTTAAAAGCCTCTATGACCCGATTATTAGCTCAGTTGGAGATGTTACTTTCGGTAACTACATCGGCCCCTCACTTAAAATTGAGACGCAAGGAAGTATCACGATCACTGGAAATATTACCATTACGGGTAATGATGATATACTCTTTGGCGTTTGCAATCCTGTTGGAGCAAGCTACTTCAAAAAACCAGGAGTACTCGTTGCCAGCCGAACGAATATCTCCATATCCCGTTTGATACCGACGAATCAAATTCAGTTTCATGGCAACGATTTGATAGCTCAAGTCGTCTGCTCAGATGATGCCCAAATCTTAGCGAATGAGCCAGCTCTGATTCTGCGAGCAGGTGTACCCGTTTTGCAAGAGCCTGCATTTAATTATCCGGATACCGCTTTTGCTGTTCCTCCGGCTACCTTTTCGGGAACGGCATTTAGTTCAACTGGAACAGCAACCACACCGGGTAATGTCACCGTTAATGGCGATATTCTTGTCCGCTCTTCTGATTTTTACGGTACTCCAGTATTCACAGGGGGGCCGGTAATTATTACCGCACCGGGCAATATCACAACAGGTAATATTGATACCTTTAACAGTGTATTTGGTGATGGTGGTTCAGTAACTTTGCAGGCTGGA
This sequence comes from Cyanobacteriota bacterium, assembly GCA_040756535.1. Taxonomy (GTDB): domain Bacteria; phylum Cyanobacteriota; class Cyanobacteriia; order Cyanobacteriales; family Coleofasciculaceae; genus JBFLZA01. Next base: position 2,631 of record JBFLZA010000253.1, on the reverse strand, counting down.
GGTAGCATCGTAACTGGTAACATTAATTCCTCTAGTATTGGGTTCAATAATACAAGTGGTGCAGTAACCTTAGATGCTGGAGGCGATGTTCGCTTTGAAACGATAAACACTCAAGCCACAGATGTAGATGGCGGAACGGCTACGGGTGGAAATGTCCAAATTATTGCTAACGGAGTCGTTCAGGGAACCGGGCAAATTGCAGGGAACACAATTCTGACTCAAGCAACGAGTCAAATTAATCAAGGAACTCTTCAAGGTGGTTCTATTCAGATTCAACACAATGGGGGCCTCAACAATTTCCGGTTTATTGTTGGGGATGCAACGAATAACGGTACAGCGGGAGCTATTAATACAGGGGTTAACAGTAATGGCACAATTATTGCTCCGACTCCCCCTCAAATTCTTCCCGGCACCGATATCTTAATTCCCAATAATGACACGAGTCCTTTTGGCAACGCGCCTAATCCGGGTGGAATTACGATTACATTTATCAACCAAGCACCAACTTTAGCAACAAATCCCCTGCTAACCGATACTCAGCAAAATCAACCGCTCACATTCACGTTTGCTGATTTAAATACATTTGTGAATGATGTCAATGGCGATAACACATCAATACGAATTGATGCAATATTAGGCGGAACACTGACGAAAAATGGGATTACCCTTGGTTTAGGAGACACCATTATTCCCGGTGACGTTTTGGTTTACACTCCACCGTTAGATGCAACAGGTCAGATTTTTGCCTTTACTATCAGCGCGAGTGATAATGTCTCCTTCTCAACTCCGCAACAGGTTGCAATTAACATTACTCCGCTACCCATCCCAACACCAATTCCCACCCCAATTCCCACCCCAACTCCAACACCAACTCCAACACCAACCCCAACCCCAACTCCAACCCCAACTCCAACCCCAATCGAGGGGAATCCACTTCCAGAGCAGATTACTCCGACCCCAATCTCGCAGGTTGTCAACCTACCTCCCGTTACCATCGACCCGATTGTTGCTCAGCTTGAAACCAACTTTACGCGCCAATTTCAGGAGTATATTGGGGAACCTGTCCAGACACCGATTAAAACTCTAGATCAAGAGCGTGAAATTCTCAACCAAATTGAGAAGGCAACGGGTATTAGGCCAGCAATGATTTATGTGACCTTTTTACCTTCCACTCTTACCCCACCCTCGGCTACCAAGACAAAATCACAGCTCAAGTCAGAGGAATCAAAAGTTATCTGGCGGTTTACTTCTCAAGGCTTTGGCATTAATCAACTGGCACAGCAGCAGACTACAGATTCAGGGTATCCTCTTCCCCAAGACACTGACGAACTCGAACTGGTTGTTGTTACGGCAAAAGAACCACCCCTTCGTAAACGAGTAACCGGTGTAACGCGCCAGCAAGTCGTGAAAATGGCAAGCGAATTACGCAGCAAAGTCACCGACCCCAGAAACCGTGATGGTTACTTAGCTCCATCCCAACAACTGTATCAATGGCTAGTGGCTCCTTTGGAGTCGGACTTACAAGCGCGAAAAATCCAGAATTTGGTCTTTCTCATGGACACGGGTTTGCGCTCCTTACCCGTTGCGGCTCTCCATGACGGGAAAGGATTTCTCATCGAACGCTACAGTATCGGTCTCATGCCCAGTCTCAGCCTTACTGATACCCTCTACAAAGACATCAGAGAAGCCAAAGTCTTGGCGATGGGAGCCGAAACCTTTACCGACCAAAATCCTTTACCAGCAGTCCCTGCGGAAGTTTCGGCTATTGCTGGCAGGCTGTGGCAAGGCAAGTCATTCCTCAACAACGGTTTTACCCTGAGCAATTTAAAGCAAGCGCGGCAACAACAGCCCTTTGGCATTATCCACCTAGCCACTCATGCTGATTTCAAACCGGGTGCTGCTAGTAACTCCTATATTCAGTTGTGGGATAGCAAACTGCGCCTCGACCAACTGCGGCAACTGGGTTGGAATAACCCACCTGTAGAGCTATTAGTACTGAGTGCCTGTCGCACAGCGTTAGGAGATGAGCAGGCGGAGTTAGGCTTTGCGGGTTTAGCAATACTGGCAGGGGTGAAATCAGCGTTAGCCAGTCTTTGGTATGTGAGCGACCAAGGAACGCTAGGGTTGATGACCGATTTTTACGAACAGTTGAACAATGCTCCCATCAAAGCCGAAGCGCTCAGACAGACCCAATTGGCTATGTTGAGGGGAGAAGTGAAGTTAGAGGATGGTCAAATCCATACCCCCCGTGTCAATATCCCCTTACCGCCCGAACTGACAAATCTAGGGAATCAAACGTTAACTCATCCCTATTACTGGTCTGCCTTCACCGTAATTGGCAACCCTTGGTAATCGGGGTTGAAGGTTGGAAGGTTAGAAGGTTGAAAGTTTACCTGAAATCTATTGCTCGTACTTTATATAATTTTGCACTGCGACGTGCCGAACAAAAGAGCAAGTATAAAGGTGAAATCTTCCCAGCCAATTACCCAACTAATGATGCGGGAAGGGAGCATCCCATTTTTGCAGAAATACTCTCATACCAAGCTGCGTTCAAAAATAGCAAGCTTCTCTCCCCCAGCTTCCCCAGCTTCCCCAGCTCCCCCAGCTTCGGTTTATTTACATAATTGGGAT
>JBFLZA010000252.1:0-11756 GCA_040756535.1 Cyanobacteriota bacterium | reverse complement strand
ATGAACAGGGTTTCACTCCATGCACTGAGCACCCACTCTTATGTGATCTTTGTGTCGTAATGGCTCAAGACACAACAGAGCAGCAGCAAGTGGCTCAAGAACTGGCAGCAAAAAATGCAGATTTAATCCATCTCAATCGGCTTAAAGATGAGTTTCTCGCTTGTATCAGCCACGAGCTGAAAACTCCACTCACGGCTGTTTTGGGCTTGTCAACACTGTTGAAAGATCAGGCATTGGGAGCACTGAATGAACGTCAAGCTCGCTATGCGCGACTGATTTATCAGAGTGGACGCCAACTGATGACGTTGGTTAATGACATTCTGGATTTGACGCGAATGGAGACTGGTCAGTTGGAGCTGACTCTAGAGCCGGTACAGATTCAATCGGTATGCGATCGCGCTTACGCTCAAGCACGACAAGTCTACCAGGAGAAAGAACATACAGAAGAACCTTCTCCCGAAACACAATTTACTCTGGAGATAGAACCCGGTTTAGAGATGTTCGTTGCTGACGAGTTGCGCCTGCGGCAAATGCTAGTACATTTGCTCTCTAACGCGCTCAAGTTTACAGAACCGGGCGGGGACATGGGTTTGAGAATCAATCGTTGGGACGGCTGGATTGCATTTACCATTTGGGACACCGGCATTGGCATTCCATCCGAGAAGCAGCACTTGATCTTTCAGAAATTCCAACAACTGGAGCAACCTCTCACCCGTCGCTATGAAGGAACAGGTTTGGGATTGGTTTTAACTCAACGACTAGCTCGCTTGCACGGTGGAGATGTCTCCTTTATTTCCAAAGCGGATGAAGGAAGCCAGTTTACCTTACTCCTGCCTCCCTGTCCCCCTCAAGGTAGAGGGAGAACTGGAGAGATTTTTGAATACCAAATCCAAAATCCCCAGCTAGAGGAATATCAAGCCAAGCGCAATCGTTTGGTTTTATTGGTGGAAACTGTACCTCGCTATCTGGAAAGTTTGACAGAGCAACTCAATAATTTAGGCTATCGAGTCGTTATTGCTCGATCCGGGACGGAAGCGATCGAAAAAGCTAGGGGTTTGCAGCCTCGTGCTATTTTACTCAATCCCCTTTTACCGCAACTTTCCGGCTGGGATGTCTTGACTCTCCTCAAGTCAGATGTCCAAACTTGTCACATTCCCGTTTTGATTACAGCAACACAGGCCGAAAAACAGCAAGCCTATCACAATAAAGCGGATGGCTTCTTGAGCATACCCGTGCAAAAGCAAGCCTTACTCCAGAGCCTTACTTGCTTGGGTGTTCAAGAATGCCCGAAAAAGAAGAGCGGTTTGACAATTCTTCACCTGAGTCCTGTAGAGAGGTGCCCTCACACCTATGACCATTTGCAGGCAAACTCTGACTCGTCTAACTTAAGTGCTGAATTAACTGAAATCCTAAGTCTTCAGCATTCAGAACTCAATTACCGAGTGCTTGAGGCAGATGATTTAGAACAGGCAGAATTATTAGCTCGTGTTTGGCACCCTGATGTTGTCTTGCTAGACGCGACCCAAATTACGGACTCATTTGCTTACTTAAAAGAGTTCTCGCAACATCCTGACTTGATAGCTTTACCGTTGATCACACTGGATCACCAGACAACAGAGGCAGCGAATCAAATACCCGACCTTTCGGTTTATCCTTGTTTAGCATCCGATCACTCTTCAAGAATGACTGCTTTGTTACAAGTCATTCAAGTTGCAGTCGGGATGTGTCGTATGCCGAGTATTCTGGTGCTAGACATCGGCGATCGGGAGATTGCTCAAGCCGAGGAGAACTTCCCATCACAAATCTCATCCTCCCAACGCTTCCACCACAAAAACAGTTTTCCCATTGATCAATGCTCTCCTGGAAATCTTTCTTCTGTAGAGAAGAACGTAGTGAAAGGTAATCTGGGAGTGCAGGCGCTCGATACTGCTGTAGAGGAAAATACTCTCGATGGTGAGGTCAAAAAATTTCAAATCACTCAATCTCAGGCTTCTCAAGCCTCTTGGCTCCAAGCACTCATTCAATACCTCCAAACGGCTGGGTTTAGAAGCCTACTCTCCTGCTCTTGGAGCGAAACATTCCATCACATTCAAGAGCAAAGTATAGATTTGCTACTGATTCGTTTAAACGACATTAATGACTCTTCCGCTCTCGTGAATGAACTCATTTCTCTGACTAAGTTGCAAAAGCGTCCGCCAATACTTGTGCTGGATCATCGATCAAATAGCGATAGCGATAGTCCGCTAAAAGCCTTCTCCATCGAGCAATTTGCAACGGGGGAGGAAGGCTCTACCTCTAATTTAGATTCATTAGTAGAATCGGTCGCTACCCAAATAGTGCGCGGACATTCCTTGACTATGACTCAGTTATTGGATCAGATCAATTTGGCTTTGGAGATTTGACCAAAGAATTCTAAATGATGAATGATGAATTGAGTTAGAGCCCTCATCTAAAACTTTTTTAGATTTAGATGGAGAGAATATTAGGAGGGATGCAAATCTCATTTCAAGTCGGAATTAGAATTTTTTTCATAAGTCATAATTTCTAATTCATAATTTTAAGGTGAGGGGTACAAAACTAGCTGCCATTCTCCTTTTTGTTGATTCCATACAGGTGAAGGGGTCTCGCCTAGTACATACGGCCCCCAGTATAGGCGTGAGCCGTCCTGAGCAAAAGCAACGAGAATATCTCCCTTTTTCAGCTTCAACTGTTCCTGCGGCAGTGATAAAATTAAGCCCTGACTCCCTCCTTCCATCGGCGCAAAATCCCAGTGTGCTGGCTTCTGATAAGAATTTCCTGAAGACTTTTGCTCTAAAAGTGCCAACCGGATAGGATGATCGGTGGGATTACTAACTCGTAACGCTCCCTCACGCGCTGCTACAGCTTTAGGATCTGGGTTATTCGATGGTGAGGTAGCGGGGGGAGGTAATGTTGGTGATACGGTAGCCTTGGCAGGGGATGGTTGTTCAGGCTTTTCAACAACTGGCTCAGTGGGTGGCTCAATTACAGGTAGGGAGGAAAGATCTGGTGATTGAGGTTCGATCCAAACTGTAAATCGAACTAATCCCAGCGCAATAGCAACGAGACCCAAGAGCAATGCCAGAATAAATACGGTATATGTAGTAGATTTAAGATTTTTCATCTGTATTTAGGGGATTGACCCCGCACCACTGCTTCACAATAAGCTTTGAGGAGGCGGAAAAAAACTTCCTTGTCCGCTCTTATCTCTATTGAAACAATCTTGACAAAGTTGCGCTATTCTCCTATAGAGGAAACATGAGTACCTTTGGTATGCATTTTTCTGATCGTTGTCAGGTCTGCCCATGCAATATACTCGTCTCAATAATTTATTTAACTTTGTCTTGCTGCGTATCGGGCAATGGTTTACTAATCCCTGGCGGCATCTCTCGCTGGTTTTAATTAGCCTGTTGCTTGGCGTTTTCCTGGGATCGGCGATTCCGACAACAGCCGGACAAGCCGCGAACTGGGACGTAGTTGCTGCTGGGGTTTTACTCCTGTTCACTGAAGTCGTTAGCCGGATTGTTTATGGGAGAAATCGACGGACAACCCCTGTTCCAAGTGCTTCTTGGCGTTCTCTACTCGCTGAAGTAGCCAATGCACTAAAAATTGGCCTAACTTACAGTATGTTTGTGGAAGCCTTCAAAATCGGCTCTTGATGGTATTTTTCCCCGCGCCGGAAACATACAGTGGGCGTAGAAGGATATGGCAGGCATACTGAAAGAAGGAGGAGCGTTGCAACGACTTCCTGCTGATTCTCTTAACGTTGACTAAGCAAGGATCACCAACTCCCAACTCAAGTAGGGAGCTGGCGAGAAGCCATCCCTCTTAGATTGAAAAATCTGAGTTTCCACGTTCAGTGCTATTTTGTCAACTACCCCGCCCATAGCTAAGCCTATGGACGAGGCTTGAAAAAGCCCATGTTGACCAGCCTAAGTCTCTAGCGGACTACGTTAACGGTAAGCGTTTAAGTTCGTACCTACGGATGCGTAGCTAGTCTGTAGCTCTACAACTAGGTGGTTAAACAGGTGTAAGGGTTAAGCCAGTGCTACCTAGAAAGTACCGACCGTTAACTTTGGCGAAGCTAACTTTACCCCGAAAGGGAGTTTGGGGACAACCATATCCCCGTCGGAGGGGCAACCATACCCCTCCACCAAACCAACAGCCGGAAAGTGGTAATCCCTGCCCCGCTTTCCTCCCCGCCTATGCGAAAGCATAGACGAGGTATCCAGCAGGTAAGACCGATGAAACGTAAATCCCGATCCACCATCCCCAGAGATAGAGATAGAGATAGAGATACATTCCCCACTGCTTCTAAGCCCTCAATTTTTAATTTCGCGTCTATAGCCATTTGGGCCGCTATCTTCATATTGGGCATTGGCGTTGGCATTGCTTTTAGCTCCACAGCGAGTCTCAATCCCGAAAATGTGGCATCTCGTGAAGTGATTGACCGTAGTGTGCCGAACGCTGAACTGTGCGTTCAATATGGAGCCAGTGCGATCGTCACAGATATGCGTGTTTTCTTGACGCTGAACCCCTTTAATGTATTCGTGACCCAGCCGAGTATGCGACCGGGGTGTGTACTGCGGCAAAATAACTGGGCTCTTCTGGAGCAGAAGAACTTGGTGAACTCCGAGCAGGTTCGGGACTGCAAACGACGGATGAATACGTTTGGCTTTACTGGTGACTTGAACAGCAAGCCTGAGATTGATTGTATCTATCAAAACGAGGCTGCTAGTAATCTCTTCCTGAACACACCGGGTACTGTAGGGCCTAGACCGGAAACAGATAATTTTTAAGCAGGATGTAACTCTCTATTCTTACATCCTTCTCGGAAGCAACCCTTTGCGGAGAACTCAAAAGGCTCAATCCTTATTGAATTTGGAATTCTGAAGCTGCTGGTGTTAACAGTGGTAAGGCTTGACCAAATTCAATTACTGGGGATGAACTCACAGGTGAAGATAGGCTTTCGGGTAGCGGCTCAACAAATTGGGATGTTGTTGCTGATGTTGGTGTTTGGGCGGAAATAGGTTGTAGGGGAGGAACGCTGACAGCCGGTGTTTGAGTGCTGGGAAAGACGGATGGAGGCAGTGTGGGAGATGTAGCCGCCGCTGGAGGACTAGGAATTAGGGCTTCTGGACGAGTTAACGGAGGTACACTCACCACACGATTTTGTTGTGGGATAGGAACGTTTGCAGGTGGTAGGTCGATGGGAGACAAGGGGACATCTGTCTTTGAGTTCTGCACGAGCAGGGAACGAAATAAACGATTATGCTCTGTAGCCGCTGATCGCGATCGCTGCGGCTCAACCGATTTGAGCGATCGCTTCCAACTGATGGGCAAGATTCTCTGCTTAGCCTTAATGTCCACAACCTGCTCATCCTTGAAAAGGGCAGCGTTTGCCGGAACCTTACCCGCTAAAGACATGGCGACTATCATCGCTGCTCCTGTGACACTTAGAACTCCCAGCTTCTGGTAGAAGTACCACATATTGCAGTTTCTTGTGCCGATGTTCATAAATTCTTTGGCTAAGTCGTCTCGCCTGAGGATTTGTTCTAGAGCCGTGAACGTTGGAATCTGAATCTAAGTTCAGGATAATTTTCCTAAAAACTACCTATTTTTGGATACAGTGAAGTTTTCTTACTGAGAATTAAACGAATATCTTCCAGATTTTGATGGTCTCATCCCAACTTCCACTGGCAAGGAACTCGCTGTTAGGACTGAATGCCACAGACCAAATCCAACCCGAATGTCCTGTTAGGGTATCCAGTAGTGTTCCCGTTGGTGGGTGCCACAGCTTAATCGTTTTGTCCTGACTTCCACTGGCGAGGATTTGTCCATTCGGACTGAAAGCTACACTATTTACAGCACTGGAATGGCCTGTGAGAGTATGCAATAGTTCTCCAGTCCTCAGTTCCCAGAGTTTGACAGTGCCGTCAGCACTACCGCTAGCTAGGAGTTGTCCAAGGGGGCTAAAGGCAACAGATGGAACTTCATCAGTATGTCCCGTGAGAATCTGGCTGGACTCCTTGCCATACAAATGCCACAGTCTGATGCTTCCATCTTTACTACCACTAGCGAGTATTTGGCCATTAGGCGCGATCGCAACAGCAACAACCCAGTGAGAATGTCCTGTTAAGCTATGAATAGGGTGGTCTGTGCCGGGATGCCAGAATTTTATTGTTTTGTCATGAGAACCACTCGCGATGATTCGTCCATCCGGGCTGAAAGCCACTGACCGCACCCAATCCGAGTGACCCATGAGGGTTTGTAAGAGTTTTCCAGTTCTAAGATGCCAAAGCTTAATCGTCTTGTCGTTACTGGTACTCGCAATCATCTGTCCATCAGGGCTGACGGTGAGCGATCGCACCCATCCCATATGACCTGTAAGAGTATGGAGAAGTACTCCTGTGTGTAGATTCCATACTTTGACGGTTTTATCCCCACTGCCACTCACCAGAGTTTGCCCATCCGAACTAATCGCAACCGACCGAACCCAACTTTGATGACCAGTCAGGGTTTGTACGCAAACCCACCTCGGAGCTTGTTGCTGGGGTTCAGACATGTCTCAGTGGTTAAGTTTTTTTGAACGTCTGTATTTTAAACAAAATCGCGGCTACAACGAAAAGAGTAAACCTATTGATGGTTTAAAGGCGATCTTACTTCAATAATCTCAGTGTGTCTCCCTTCCAGTACCTATGAACAACTCCCCATCCTCTTTAAACCCTCGCCCCCGCTATGAGATGGTTCGAGAACTTGGGCGAAACCGAGCCGGAGGGCGCATCACCTACCTGGCAAGGGATAATAAAACTCAGCAAGACGTTGTTATTAAACGGTTTGTCTTTGCTCAATCGGGTTCTGATTGGTTAGGTTTCAAAGCCTACGAACGCGAGATTCAAGTCCTGCAAGGACTCAACCACTCAGGAATTCCTCACTATCTCGATTCCTTTGAAACCAAAGCGGGCTTTTGCATGGTGCAGGAGTATAAAAATGCTCAATCCCTAGCAACACCCCGCAGCTTTGATTCAGATGAAATCAAGCAAATTGCCATTTCTATGTTGGAAATTTTGGTCTACTTACAAAGCCGGATTCCAGCAGTTATCCACCGGGATATCAAACCCGAAAATATTTTAGTGGACGAGCAACTGAACGTTTACCTGGTAGACTTTGGCTTTGCCCGAATTGGCGGTGGGGAAGTGGCAATGAGCAGCGTCGCCGCTGGGACGTTTGGTTTTATGGCACCGGAACAGTTGTACAACCGCAAACTAAGCCAGGCAACTGACCTCTATGGGTTGGGGGCAACATTAATTTGCTTAGTGACTGGGACAAAATCAACCGCTATTGATAACTTAATTGATGATGACGGTCGAATTAATTTCAAACCTCTGCTGCCTAAGCTGAGTTTACGTTTTGTAAACTGGCTGGAAAAAATAGTAGAACCCAAACAAAAAGACCGTTTTCCCAATGCAAAGGCAGCTCTGGAAGCCCTGAAACCGATTGATGTCGTCCGCACGCCAGAAGTTAAATTTAGCCAGAGTTTATGGGAATTTAAGACAAAACAATTGGGTGAAAAGATAACGCGAACGGTTACTGTTAGTAACTCAGTTCCTGAAACCCTACTAGAAGGCCGTTGGGAAGTAGCCCCTCACTCCAGCGACCCACGTTATAAAGAAAAATCTCATGTTTGGATTTCTTTTGATCCCGTTCAGTTTCAGGGAAATGATGTAGATTGCCACATCACAGTTGATACCAGTCGGTTGATGCCTGAGCAAACCTACACCCGCCAGATTGTATTACACACCAATTCTTCGCCAGAAACCCATACTCTAACCATTCAAGTTCACACCACGGTTGTTGAAACCCCGAAATTTCCCTATCTTTCCATTGGTTTGCTATTAGTCATTGCTTGGGTCTTGACTCGGTTTGGTGCAGTGTCAACGGCATGGATTATGGCTGTTGCCTCTGGCTATGGAGTCGCTTTGCCTATAATTTTAATGAAAGCGAGTTTTTTAGCGGGTTTTCTAGCTGGAGTTCTCCTCGCAGCAGTTGGAGTTAAGGCTGCCCCTGTCGCAAAAGGTTCACTTTCGGTGCTAGGTTTGGTTCTCATTGCTGTTTTGTTTTCCGTTGGGTTGTTGCCTGGAGCAGTAACGGCATTTTTGGGTTTTGCTGGCTTAGTGATAGGGTTTGTCGCTGGGGCTGTGATCAAAAATCATCAAGATAGGGGATTCAGTCAAAAATTTGCGGTAGGAATTTCTCTTCTACTCACTGGCTTGAGTATAAGCTTAAGCATTGGCTTTAGTATTGGTTTCAATGCGTTGTTAATTTTATCGGTAATGACAACAACGATATTATTGACGACAATGATATTTTATCCACGATGGCAGCGCGAAAAACTCTTAACTGAGTATCGTCAAGCGGCGCAAAAAAGACGACTGATTAAGCCTTAGAGAATCAGTTTAGCAGTTATAGCTTGGTGGTTTTCGGGCTTAAAATTTACATATCGTGAGGAGAGGGGAAGGGGGAAGGGGAAATGGAAATTTTTAACTTTGCTTTAGCTTCACAGAACGTTTAATTTATCAATTTTTATTACTACTGTGCAGTAGGAAGGATGAAGTATGAAAAACTTTCTACTTCAGAGGTAGAGAAAAATAAAAGCTCTCACCTAGATAAAACCTTAATTAAATGCACAAGGAGAGAAGCTTTGACCCAAGAAATACTCATATTTCAGCCTTGGGTGGTAGGTGCGACACTACCCCGAAGTTGTTATAGTTCACCTAAAAGAGTGCTAAGAAAAGCAGAGGCGATGCAAGCCATGGGAGATATGTGGGCAGCGCTAACAGATGAAGAAATAATGCGATTAAGTTTGCAGAATCCAGAACTGCGGTTTGAGTGCAATGCTGATGGAGCACTTGTCACTGTATCGCCGAGTGGGGCTATTGCTGGCAATCGTGAAGCTAAAGCCTTAGCGTATCTGCTCAATTGGGTAGAAAGTCACGATTTGGGTGAGGTATTTGGTTCCAGTACTGGCTTTATGTTGGAAAATGGAGCTGTGCGATCGCCAAATGCAGCTTTTGTAGGGAAGGAACGCTTACCTGAAGAATGGGATGAGGGAGAAGATGAATATCTCCATCTAGCACCCGATTTTGTGATTGAGGTTTGTTCCAAGCCAGAGCGATTGGATGTGCTCAAAGCGAAGATGAGTGAGTATGTTGCCAATGGTGTACGCTTGGGTTGGTTGATTGACCGTCCAAATCAGCAAGTTTGGGTATATCAAGGTGATGGTCTAATTACCCAGCTTCCAGCGACAGCGATTTTAAGTGGTGAAGATGTCGTGCCTGGATTTAAGTTGGCGCTGAAATATTTACTGTAGGCAAACGCAATAATGCAAGCTGAAAATAAGAAATAATATGCACTTCAGGGTAGAGAGTGCAGATTAGAACTGATAAAGGACGCCATTATAAGCCATTCATCGGGAGAAGCCGCTTGCCAAATTGGGTAAAAGTGCAGAGAATGAACAACTCCTTTGATTTGAAATAATTGCTTGTTGTTTGGCAGTCAAACTATGACCTCGCTGACTGCCTTAACCAACCGACTACAAACCTGCTTAACACCCCTATGCAACTCTCCAAGAAAAATCTCGAAGAACGCCTTAACCACGTTTATGATGCGATCGCCGTTGGGGGGGGTGCTGGTGGACTCTCGGCGGGTATCTACCTCCAGCGCTACCGTCTCTCCAGTCTGATTATTGACAAAGGAAAAGCGCGATCATTCTGGATGCAAGAACTGCACAATTATCTAGGATTGCCGCCAGATACCCCCGGTCGCGTGTTGCTACAACAAGGGAAGCAACATTATACCTCGTTGGATGGCGACTTTCTCAACGGTTACGTGGAGGAAGTAGTGGATGAGGGAGATACATTTGCCGTTCGAGTCAAAGTCGGTCGTCAAAATAGTATTTCCCCCGTGTTTCGCTCAAAATACCTCATTACTGCCAGTGGCATTATCGACAATCTGCCACCCTTGGAGGATATGCAGAATGTCTTTGACTTCGCGGGATACAACTTGCACGTATGCTTGATCTGCGATGGCTATGAGATGACAGACAAGCAATGTGGTTTGTTTGCTGGAAATGAAGCCAGTATTGAAACGGCTTTTACCTTAAGTTGGTTTACACCTTATATCACTGTCTTTACTCATGGACTCTTTGAAGTCAGTGATGCCATGCGTTCTAAACTGCAAGAACATGGATATCGCCTGGTAGAGACACCCATTCAGAAATTTCTAGGTGAACACCACCAAATGACTGGCGTTGAATTGGTGGATGGGTCGGTGATTGGATTGGAAACGGGTTTGATTGCCATGGGTTCACACTATCACAATACCTATCTCCAAGGGCTCAATTTGGAGTTTAAGGGTGACAACTTGGTTACTGATCAAATGGGACGTACTTCTCACCCTCGGATTTTCGCCATTGGAGACTTGAAGGTAGGGTTGAATCAAGTTGTAGTGGCAGCCGGTGACGGTGCTTTAGCAGCAACCCAAATTTGGAGGGATATTCGTCGCGCTGCTGGTCCCCGTCGTTGGGAAGAAAATCTAACTGTCCGGATTTAGATGGGGAAATGAGAGTAAAGAGGCTTCCATGCGGAAGCCTCCATTATTACTACACGCTTTCGTGCTTCACACAATTTTTATGCTTGTTTGGTGAAAGCTACTGAATGTTGACATTAAGAGCCTTTCTTTTTTTTGCCTTGCTCACGCTTAACATTCGGCTCACCCTCAACTTTAACTTCTAACTCTTGACGGCGAAGCTTTTCTTTCGCTGTCACTGTGTCACGCTCAACTTCTTTCCGGACACCAACTTCCTCACGCAAGAAGGCTTTCTTCTCGATGTTAGCTGACTCCTCATGGACTCTCATCCGTGCCACTTCGCCTTCGTCGAAATCAACAGAACCAGGCTCTACTTCTCGTTCCTCAGAAATACTTTGGCGCTCAATGATCACACGCTCTTTTGCGATCGGCACTTCAACCTCTTCGGTTCTGGTTTCGATCCGCTTACCAATAGCAACTTCACCCGTTTCATAACGGTTTTTGTGAGTAATCAAACGCTCTTCATACAGCTTTAGCGTTTTGTTATTCTGCTCGTCCATTTCAAAGAGAGCAGGCTCATGCTCATACATGTAAGTATCGCTGGTGTATGCGGAGGCATTAAAATCAGCAGATAACTTACCTAATTGAGTTGCAATCGGTCGGTAAATATTTCTGACTCGTTCTTCGTAGTTGTAGTTAATGGTCATATTGTCCTGGTAGTCTGGCAAGCTTTCGACTTGCTGCTTAGTCAGACCTTCGACATAAAGGCGATGCTGGTCAAAATTCATCCGCATCAAACCAGCAGGCAGTAAGACCTTCTTGCCAAACACCCAGAATCCTGTATCGATTACGAGATATCGGATACGACCTGTTTCATCAACGAGTAGGTCATAAACAGAGCCAATCTTTTCTTCTTGTTGGCTATAGACTTCAAAACCTATGATGTCTATGCCACCGAAAATTTCCTGTTTATAGTTAGGGGCAAAATCAACAATTTTTGCAATTGGCATATAACTATCCTCCTTTTAAATTTGCTTTTGATTTAACTGCTAATTACTCTAGCGAGGGATTAATATTTTGCTCTTCTTCCTATTGGAAGATAAGCCTAATTTCTTTATTAATTTTTGAGTTAAACTTGAGGAAGTATATTT
>JBFLZA010000251.1:0-11797 GCA_040756535.1 Cyanobacteriota bacterium | reverse complement strand
CTCGATTAAAAACAAAGGTAACTCCTACACCTTCCCAAGATGATCCTTGGAATGATGAAGGTTTTATGTTTGAGATTGGTAATGGTAGTAAAAAGTTTATGAGGTTGAAGTTTACAGATCCCTCTGGTGAATACTTTAAGTTGGGAGCTAGACAAGATCAAAAGGAATACGTGAAGCAGCAGCTAAATGAATGTGATGCAGTTGTTATTCCCATTGATGCTACTGCGCTCATGCAAAAGAAGAATGGCAAGGTTAATGAGCATGAAATCGGCGATTGGCACGAGGAGAAAAATGCTCCTAAACGTATAACTGCACTGTTAAAAGATGCTTATACAAGCCTTACTGTTCCCAGACTCATTATCTTAGCACCAATAAAGTGCGAGACGTATATGAGAACTCCTAAAGATGCCAATGACCTACTAAATCATGTCAAGCTTGGATATCATCAACTGCTTGAATTTTTTAAATCTGACGATCTGTTCAATAAAATGGCTGTAGTTGTCACTCCAGTACAGACTATTGGTAATGTTACGTTTGCTTACTGGACTCACGATCCTACAGAGCCTGGTTTTACAAAGTTTGAATATTACAAAACTCCAATTAATGCACCCTACGCTCCACAAGATGGTGAACAACCACTTCGATATATTTTGCGGTTTTTGCTCAACGTCTATGTAGAGACAAAAAAAGAACAACTAGAAAATGATAAAAAGAGTTTAGCTATGTTTGAAGATCAACTAGATAAGCGAAACCGAGATTTGGACTCAGCCAAAAAAGAGTTGAACGAAAAAGAAGACAGTTTGAAAAAACGAAATCAAATGTGGTGGCTATTTAGAGATATAGCTAACTTGTTTGATGATAAAAATTTTTCCTACGAAACAGCAAATAATAAATTTCAAAATAGCAAAGCTTGCTTTCATGAGGCTCAAGCTAACTTTGATGAGATACAGACTAAAGTTCGGGCAACCCAGGAACAAATTCAAGCATTCAATAATGCAGTCTTTAATTTTGCAATTGGCTGCAAGGATAGGGATGGATTTGCCGTTCTTCAAGGCAGACAAAAATGGCTGCCAGTACCAAGACAAATAGGATAATTAAGATATGGAAAAACTAGAAGGACTAGAAATCTACGTTAAAAGCTCCGCGCTTGGTGAGTCTGGCATCCATTGGCGAAAGGTTAGCGATCCTCAGCAGTGTGAAGAAATCCCAGACATTCTCAGAAAACGAATAATCCCTAAAAAAACTGGAGGCTTGGGGACAATCAATTACTTAGTTAATGAAACAAAGCTTTCTTGTGTGCTAGTGAGGTATGACGAAAAATTACTCTTAGAAGTAACAGGTATTGAATCCCCAGAACGCTCGGATCGATTAGGGAGAAAAGTTCTTAATTCCGTAGTTTGGATAGTTGATAATAATCCCGAAAAAGAACCAATACTACGAAAATTGACTGCTCGTGCCTTAATGAGCTTTTGGGGCAAATATCCAGACTTCATAAATACAATTAGTAGTGCTGTGAAGTTTGACGGACTAGAAGGATTTAAAGCTGGCTTTGATATCCTTAAGGAATTAGCAGCGAATGGAGACGAAAAATTAAAGTTATTGGGATTGGAGATAGAAGAATCCGAAAGCGATAACCAAGAAGCTATATGGGAAGCTCAGCAAAGACCCATTAATTCAGATGCTCAAATAGAAAGTCTTGCCAAACAATTGGCAACCTCACCATTGCCAGAAGGAAAAGATTTGGTAGTAATAGCGGAAATGCTGCCAGAGGGAGGAATCCTCTACAAGGGTATTGTCTGGCCAGAGCCAGAAAGCAATGAGGTGCTAACTTTATCATCGATATTCAAATCTGAGGATGTGCCATCTTTGGAGCTATCGCAATCTTCGCCTTCAGGTTCACGAACTGAATCGCCCCAGCCCCCAAAAAAAAAGAAACTAATTTTACTGGGACTGGCGAGTGTACTCATAGTAACGATGAGCAGCGTTGTTTGGGTTCTGAGTCAACGTCAGGAAACTCCTCAGAAAATACCAATTCCTCAGATTCTAATAAGTCCTCAACCAGAGACACAGCCGAGTCCTCCAACTCAGCCAAACCGTCAAACCAAACCACAACTTCCACCCCATCAGCAGTCTCAAAAAACGCCATGAATGATGATCCAACAAATACTAACGGAGAAGATAATCAGATGAAAGCTCAAGATGACTTGTTTAGTTGGTTGAATAGGGGACGGAAAATCAACGAGGAATTACTTCAATTATCGACTGAAAAAGTAGAAGAAATTCTCTGTATCACCTTATTTCTAAAACACCTACAGAAACTAGAGGATGACGCAAACAAAGGAAACTTGACTCCTAAAGATTCGGAAA
Source organism: Cyanobacteriota bacterium (assembly GCA_040756535.1). Taxonomy (GTDB): domain Bacteria; phylum Cyanobacteriota; class Cyanobacteriia; order Cyanobacteriales; family Coleofasciculaceae; genus JBFLZA01. Next base: position 9,430 of record JBFLZA010000251.1, on the reverse strand, counting down.
ATTTGAAGCAGTTAAAAAATGCTAAGAAGAATTATTCTGCTCTGCTTGAGCAACTTAAGAGCTTAGAAACTTCTCACTAACCTAGTAGTTTATCTCGCAAATGCTGTCTGGCGATCGCATCTCCTCAGTATTCTCATGAAGTGCGATCGCTCTCACCACCTCATCATCAATTAATCTTTGGGAGCGATCGCAATCCGAAACCCCAGTGCATCCAGTAGCTCAACTAGGCTGTAAATTTCCGAGCCTCCAGTTTCTAACAGAAACTTATCGAGTTTTTCATAACAAATCTTGGCTTCTTCCGAAAGATTATGCATCTGCACACGAGCATCTAAAACATCTTTAAGTGCCGCTCGGAGCAATTCTGGTTCAGGGTCTTTTTCTTCTAAGATAGCCTCGATATAGCCAGCAGTCTCTAGAGGGTCTTTAAGTGATTCAACAAGTGCATCCTGCCAGCTATCACTCGTCGGTATTTTCACGTTTTTCATAGTCTGCCCAATACTCCTTAGCCTTAACAATATCTTGCGTCTGAGTGCTTTTATCACCACCGCACAGAAGAAGCACTACAGTTGTTCCTACTTGTCCAAAATACACCCGATAGCCGGGGCCGTAGTCGATTCTGAGTTCAAAGACTCCTGCTCCAACTGATTTATAATCTCCCAAATTGCCGAGTCCAACTCGTTTAAGCCTGGAGTTAATTCTAAATCTAGCTCCACTATCCCGTAGGGAATTAAGCCAATCGGTAAAAGGAATTCTGCCATCTGGCGTAAAGTAGCGCCGAATCTCTCTGGGTTGGGCTTCCACAACTTTATTGTAAGCAGGTCATCGCTTAATTTACTAGAAAGCGACGCCCTCACTACGCCATTATCAATTAATCTTTGGGAGCGCTCGCAATACGGAACCCCAACGCATCCAGAAACTCAATCAGACTGTAAAGCTCAGCAGCTTTTGTTTCTAACAGCATCTTATCGAGGTTCTCATATCGCTGTTTGGCTTCGTCCGAGAGATTATTCATCTGTACGCGAGCATCCACAACATCTTTAAGTGCCGAACGGAGCAGTTCAGGGTCAAAACCTTCTTCATCCAATTCCAGCATAACCCCGATAAAAGCCGCAGCGTGTTTGGGATCTTTGAGAGAAGAGATCAGGTATTCGCGGTAGCTCTTACTTCTTTGGGTTTTCACTTCTTCCATAATCTCTCTTGGTTGTACTTCCATTAGAGCAATGATTCAGTTACCAGGATGATTGGTAGGGGCGAAGCATTCGGACAGAAAAATAAGGATTTAAGCGAGCAATTGTCGCCCGTTCGCGAAGCTTTCTCGAAGAGTATGCTTCGCCCCTTCAGAGTAAAACACTTGATCGACTATTACTGGACTGGCGTTCTCTAGCCATCACTCTGGGGGTTTAAACTGTGAAGGCGTTAGTTGGAGGCTAGGTAATCCAGAACGGGGGAGTCCATCCCTTCCACAGCCAGGACTCATCGCTGGCACACCTGCTCGCGCAATACGAACCAACCGATTACGGTAAGCCCGTAACGGCTTACGATATTGAGGTTCAGACTTAGCAGCCATTCTATCCACCACCCGAACAGCTTGCCACCACTGCTGACGACAGACAGCCTTGGCGAGTTGGGTATTTAAATCTTCTGCTGCCACCGCAGGCATGGAAATGAATAGAGCGGATAAAGACACAACAAAGAACTTGTGCATCAACATAACAATAGCCAACACATCGAAACAGGTAGTTTATCAGGTTTCGTTCGTGTCGCTGCGGTTTCAATCGCCTGATGCTTGATGATGGCCCAACAGTTTATCTCGCAAGTGCTTGTTGGCGATCGCCCTCACTATACCATCATCAATGAAGCAGCTTGAACTCGACCAGCCTACGGCATAGCTACGTTCACCGCAATGCGAAACCCCAGTGCATCTAGCAACTCAACCAGACTATAAATTTCAACTCCTCCTGTTTCTATCAGAATCTTGTCTAATTTCTCATAACAAAGCTTGGCTTCTTCCGAAAGATTATTCATCTGCAACCGAGCCTCTATGACATCTTGAAGTGTCAGCCGGAGTAAGTCAGGTTGAGGGTCTTTTTCTTTCAATTCCAAGGCAACCTCGATATTACCAGCAGCCCTTTCAGGGTCTTTGAGAGATTCAATCAGTGCATCATGGTAGCTATCACTGGTCGGCATTTTCACGTTTTTCATAGTCTGCCCAATACTCCTTTGCCTTACGAATATCTTCCGCTTGAGTGCTTTTATCCCCACCACACAGTAAAATCAGTATCGTTGTTCCGACTTGCCCAAAGTAGATTCGGTAACCAGGCCCACAATCGATTCTAAGTTCACAAACTCCTCCTCCAACTCCAGCGTAGTCTCCTAAATTACCTAGCCTAACTCGCCTTAACCTTTGATCAATTTTCAAGATGGCTCTACTGTCGCGTAGAGAATTAAGCCACTCCGCAAAAGGAATTGTTTCATCTGGTCTAATGTAACGCCGAATTTCTCTCGGTTGGGCTTCCACAAGTTGATTGTAAACAGGTCATTGCTTAATTTACTGGAGTGTGGTCACGTTTGTGGAGAATATCGCTATTTAATGCCCCAGTAACTTATCTCGCAAATGCTTAATGCGATCGCGATACTTCGCCGCTTCCTCAAACTCCAGCTTCTTTGCCGCTTCCTTCATCTGCGCTTCCAACTGAGTAATAACCTCCGGAATCTGCTCTAAAGGTAAATCATCCGCCTGCTCATAAACCTCTTCCAACTGCTGAGAATTCAACCGCCGCGACACATCGAGAAACGCCAAAATCGCGTTACTAGATTTCTTCACAATCGACTGAGGTGTAATCCCATGCTTCTCGTTATATTCCAACTGAATTGCCCGACGCCGTTCCGTTTCCTCGATCGCTTTTGCCATGCTATTGGTTAGATTGTCGGCATACATAATCGCTTGCCCTCGAACGTGACGCGCTGCACGGCCGATGGTTTGAATCAGCGATCGCTCCGCCCGCAAAAACCCTTCCTTATCCGCATCCAAAATTGCCACCAGAGACACCTCTGGCAAATCCAACCCCTCCCGCAACAAGTTGACCCCAATCAACACATCAAACTCACCTTCCCGCAATGCCTGCAAGATTTCAATCCGCTCAATCGAGTTAATCTCCGAATGCAAATACCGCACCCGAATTCCCCGTTCTTGCAAGTATTCCGTCAAATCTTCCGCCATCCGCTTGGTGAGAGTGGTAACGAGAGCTCGCTCATTCCGCGTCACCCGATCTTTAATCTCACCCAACAAATCATCAATTTGCCCTTCCGTTGGACGTACAAAGATTTCTGGATCAACCACACCCGTCGGACGAATCACCTGTTCAACCACTCGTTCCTCCGACTGTTCAATCTCCCAATCTCCCGGAGTTGCCGACACAAAGATACACTGACTCACCTTCTCCCAAAATTCTTCCGCCTTCAGGGGACGGTTATCAGCAGCACTCGGTAAACGAAACCCATGATCAATCAGCACTCGCTTCCGGGATTGGTCGCCATTATACATTCCCCGAATTTGCGGCACCGTGACGTGGGATTCATCCACCACCAACAACCAATCTTTGGGAAAATAATCAATTAAACACTCCGGTGGTTCACCCGCTTTGCGTCCTGCTAAGTGACGGGAATAGTTTTCCACGCCGTTGCAGTAACCCACTTCCCGCAACAGTTCCAAGTCATAACGGGTGCGCTGTTCCAAGCGTTGCGCTTCCAGCAACTTCCCTGCGTGCTTCAATTGCGCCACACTCTCCCGCATTTCCGCTTCAATCGCCTCACAAGCGTCTTCTAACTTGTCATCCGGCGTAACAAAGTGACGCGCTGGGTAGACATTCAACGCATCCAAACTTTGGATAATTTCACCCGTAATCGGGTCAATGTAGCGAATGGCGTCAATTTCATCCCCAAAGAATTCTACGCGAATAATCCGGTCTTCGTAGGCTGGGCCAATCTCCAACACATCGCCCTTCACCCGGAACCGCCCCCGTCCCATATCCACGTCATTGCGCGAATACTGCACCGAGGCTAAATCCCTGAGTAACTGGCGCTGGTCAACTTCTTGCCCTACCCTGAAGGGAATCGAAGCCTTGAGGTACTCGGAAGGAATACCCAAGCCATAGATACAGCTAATCGACGCGACCACAATCACATCCTGACGCTCAAATAGCGATCGCGTTGCTGAGTGCCGCAGCATATCTATTTCATCATTAATCGCCGCACTCTTTTCTATATAAGTGTCGGTAACAGGAATATACGCTTCTGGCTGGTAGTAGTCGTAGTAGGAAACGAAGTACTCTACCGCATTATTGGGAAAGAACTGCCGCAACTCATTACACAGTTGAGCGGCTAAGGTTTTGTTGTGGGCGAGTACCAGTGCCGGTTTGCCAACTTGCTCGATTACTCTAGCGACAGTGTGCGTCTTACCCGTACCCGTTGCCCCTAGCAGGGTTTGAAAACGATTGCTAGCTTTGAGCGAGGTGACGAGTTGCGCGATCGCTTTGGGTTGGTCACCTGTTGGTTTAAAGGGAGCTTGCAGATGAAATTGCGACATAGAAGTAATATAAGGAGCTGCCTCTATTTACTATGCTAGGCAATTTGGGCTTTTGCCGTCTGTTTGGACTCTACCCTGCTCTTGCTGATGAAAGTGAAGCAGAACCGAGCCATTGTTCTGCGAATTCTAGAAAGTTTTCGGTGCAGAGGCTCTATCTTGCTGCTGGTACTTCGGTTATTTCAAGGTTACTAATTTTTAATAAGAAGCAATTTTATCAATAGTTGTCGTAGAGCAAGGTCTATGGTTGCAAATCTTTACATCTTTGTGTAGTTTTTTTCCTCTTACTTAAGATAGGTATACCTTTATAATGTTCTTAAAAATTAGAGTAGGAATACTCAAGAGCCACAACCATGCGGTTCTCCTACTCGGAGGCAAACGCAGTTAGGAAATTCCAGGTGTTTGATTATGAGCAATAGTACTGCTGCCAAAGTCGGCTCTACTAGCAGCAAGAGCAGCCGCAGAAATAAAAAGACTCAGGAGGTAAAGGTGAGTGACACGGTAACCCTAGACGGTGCTGAAGCCAAGCAAGAATCCAGCCAGAATGGAGATAAGGGAGCACAAGTGATTGCGATGCCTCAAGTCAAATTACAAGAAGTTCCTAAGCCAGAAGCCACTCCGGTCGCTTTACCTCCCCTACCTGGGAATCGCCCCATTGCCTCAAGCGATCTGAATGTGAGTGAGGGAAGCTCCCTCCCTGGAAACCGTCCCGTTGATGTCAGCAATGTGCAGATTGTGGGAACAATTTCTGCAATGGGAGACCGCCCCATTGGGGCTAGTCCGATTGAGGTACGGGATATTATCGCTGTGTCTGGAAACCGTCCCGTTGCAGCAAGTCATCTCAAGGCTGGTGCCACAGCAATGATCATGGGCAACCGCCCAATCGCTTCCAATGAGGTTGATCAGGAAGATTTGATGGGTTATCTCGATTAAAGTTTTCTAATACCAATTCTCTAAATGTTTGCTACAGATAGAGTTCTTGCTCCCCCCTTATTAAGGGGGGCTGGCGGGTCGATATGTAGCACCGCAAACGTGAAATGGTATAAGTATAATCAACAAAAATAGCGTGTCTGTTTTCACCATCACTTGATGCCTGTTGTTAGAACTCGGTTTTTAAAGCAACAAGCAAGTTAAGAGAGTAAAAGTGGAATTACAGGCACGCTAAATTATTTGAATAATATTAAGCATACAGAAGCAATCAAAAGTAAAAAGTAAAGAAACAGATAATTGGACGCGATTTCTCGATTTTTAGGCTTATTAAGTGTTCATAACGAATTAATAAGCTCCTATTATTGCTGGTTTCAAGGGAGCTAGGAAAGACAGGGAAAGCTATACCAGATTTGTTGAAAGTGAAAACAAGAAGGGTATTACTTGAGATAGGTTATTACTTGGTGAAAACTACGCTTTAGGTAGAAAATGGGCGCTTATCTAATATACCTATAGGCGGACGTACCAGCGAAGTTTTTTAGTTACCTTGGATACACAGGTGAAGAAAATTGCGAAAATAAATTCAAATTTCTTCAATCTCTAAATAATAAAAAAGGAGAAAAATATGAGTACAGAAGAAAGAGCTAAAGCTACTGGCAAAAATCTTGAAGGGAAAGCTCAAGAAGCATTGGGTAATATAACGGGTGACCCTGAAGATAGAGCGGAAGGTAAAGCCAAGCAAACTGAAGCTGAAGCTCGTCATGCTAAAGAAGACGTTAAAGACAAAGTCAAAAAAGCAATTGACTAATTTTGTTGCTTGTTAGGGTCTGAGGGTCTAGATAGCAGGATTGAAGCTCTAGGCCCTTTTATCCTTGTCTTTGATGCCATCTAAATAGCAAGAGATATTCAGGAGGAGTTTGCATGAGTTTATTAAAAAGAAGTCGTCAATTATTGACAGCCTTGGTTTTGGTATTGGTTCTTAGTTTTACTACAGCTTGTGGTACTACCACTGAAGCCAGAACGACGCCACCAAACGCCTTAAATCCTAGTATGAGCTATGCACAGCTGGAACGAGGTAACACGGGTGCTGGTCAAGAGTTTGGTGATTGGGTCATTCAGACCGCTAAAGGATTAGTTAGTGATGCTTATGTGCGTGACAACGATAAATTAGGGGTTGTCATTACGCCACAAGTTCGTCCTAAGGAAGCTCAACCTTTAGCGAGGTCTTTAGTGCAAGGATTTCACCAGAATTTTCCCAATCGGAATTTGACGGTTTTGATGTACGCACCTGATAAAAAATTGATTTTGACGGCTCAGTACGATAATCAAACCAACCAAGTGAATTATCAATAAGCCTGAGGAGTCAACAGGATTTTTGTTGATTTACCTGACAATAATTTCATCAAATCATTTTTTCATCAAATCATTTTTTGAATAAAGGAGATAAAAAGCATGAGTATTAGCGACCAGTATAAACGCCAAATTATGAACGATTTGGCTGGTGGTAACAGTGAATCATTGGAACCTGCCCCAGCGACTCCGGAACAGGAATATCAAAACTTTGACGACTTTGCTCAGCGTTCTTCGCCAGATGAGCGACGCCGTTTGTTTGGAAAGTCTCTTCATCCCGATCGCATTCCTCCTAGTCAGATGGAACCGGAATTGCAAAAAGCGATCGCACAAATTAAGCCAAATGAACGAGATGACGTTGCTCGCGAGTTCCTCAAGCAACTGAAACACAGAGGGTTGAGCGATCGCGATTTGGAAAGACAACTCAGTCTTTCTACCCATCATGCCAGCAAAATGACAGCAGATGATGTCACCAAACTCGCTTCCTTCACCTATCACAACCATCCCGACATCTTCCAAGATGTCTTGGCGGAGCAACCTGCGATCGTGAAGTTTCTCAGCAATCCTATAGTAGGAGGCATTTTAGGAGCTATTGCTGCTAAATGGTTGGGCAATCGTCGGTAATTGTGGAAAATTTGTGTGGGGTGGGATTACCCACCCTACTGAATTCAAAGTCCCCCTTTTTAAGGGGGATTTAGGGGGATCTTCACTGTTGCATCCTTTGCAAGAAATTGGTGTGAGTTCGCTAAATCCCCAAGCGTTGATAAATTTCATCCATGTGCTTCAAGTGGTGCTGCGGGTCAAACCACGCCTCATCTTCTTCTGGTGTTAGCTTGCTGGTAACCTGGGGGTCTTTGGCGATGAAGTCGTGGAAATTACCCTCTGGTTTATTCCACGCTTCGTGAGCACAAGATTGTACAATCCTGTAAGCTTCTTCGCGGTTTATTCCCTTTGCGACTAGAGCCAGTAGAACTTGTTGACTGAAGACAACACCCCCGTAAACATTCATATTTCGCTTCATGTTTTCGGGGTAAACCAGCAGGTGTTTCACCAAGTCGGTGATTTCCACCAGCATGAAGTGAGTCAAGATGCAGGCATCGGGTAGGATAACTCGTTCCACAGAACTGTGAGAGATATCCCGTTCATGCCATAGGGCAACATTTTCTATTGCCGCCACCGCATGGCCTCGAACAATTCGCGCCATCCCCGTGAGTCGTTCGGAACGAATAGGGTTGCGTTTGTGAGGCATGGCCGAGGAGCCTTTTTGTCCCTTGGAGAAGTATTCTTCAACTTCTAGGACATCTGTTTTTTGCAGGTTGCGAATTTCAACTGCAAAGCGTTCGATGGTTGCCGTTAGCAGCGCTAAGTGTTGAACAAAGTTGGCATGGCGATCGCGAGAGATGACTTGGGTAGAAGCGGTATCGGGTTGGAGTCCCATTTTTTGACAAGCGATCGCTTCCACTCGGGGGTCAATATTGGCATAGGTTCCCACCGCACCGGAAATCTTGCCAACCGCAATTTCTTGTCGCATCCGGCAGAGGCGATCGCGGTGGCGCAACACTTCAGCTAGCCATCCCGCTAACTTAAAACCAAAAGTAATCGGTTCAGCGTGAATTCCGTGAGAACGCCCAATCATCACGGTATTTCGATGCTGTTGCGCCTGGTAGCGAATGGCTTGAGCTAGCTCTTCCAATCGCTCCATAATCAGGTCTAAACTGGCAACAAGTTGTAGGCCTAAGGCAGTATCCAATACATCCGAACTGGTCAATCCCAGGTGGATGTAACGACCTGCATCCCCTACATATTCATTTACATTTGTCAAGAAAGCGATGACATCATGGCGGACTTCCGCCTCAATTTCCAGCACCCGCTTGGGGTCAAAATTGGCCTTCGCTTTAATTTCCTCAAGTGCCGCTTCTGGAATTGCCCCCAGTTCGGCCTGTGCTTCACAAACGGCTAACTCAACCTGAAGCCAGGTTTTGAGCTTATAGGTGTCCGTCCACAATTCGCCCATTTCGGGCAGGGTGTAGCGCTCGATCAATGCCTGCGTCGCAGAATACAACGGTCATATTGTACAACTTGGCGTCAGAGGTGCTTCATCATCTGCCTCAGAGATTTGACAAATTTAACCTAAGGGGTGTTGTTCTTGAGGGGAAGCGATCGCTTGTAACTCCTACTCAAATCCTCGTCCCTCCTAAAACTGGACTTTTGCATAAATCATCAGCAAGAGCAGGATAAGTAATACATCTACTTAGCCTATTAGCGAATAGCAGAAGTGGTTCTTCTAAACCATCACACCCTTTAAGCTCTAAATATTCTGCTTAAACAGAGGCATCCCAAGGCTTAGGACCAACTGTAATGACTCAGCCCAACTTATCAAAGCTAGCTAAACAAGGTAACCCAAAAGCGATCGCGGCACTGATCAATCGTTCGTTAAAACCCAAAGGCATTACAGCTAAAGCCTGCCTAGAAGAGAATGGATGCCTGCAAGTGATACTAGAATCTTCTCAAGTTCCACCAAGAAGTTTAATCAGGTTTATCCGTCAAGGGCTGATTAGTTTAGAAATCGAG
>JBFLZA010000250.1:0-11802 GCA_040756535.1 Cyanobacteriota bacterium | reverse complement strand
AGAAGTACTGGGCTTAATGGCACGAGGGATGAGCAATTCAGATATTGCGACTGCTTTAAGTATTAGTGAGAATACTGTCAAAACCCATGTCAATCGAATTTTAAGTAAGTTGGGCGTGAGCGATCGCACCCAGGCTGTGATTGTTGCGGTGAAACGTGGGATTGTCAGTTTGTAAGCCAGTCACCCTTTAGTTTGACTCCGGAGTCCAACCAGAGTTGGAGCGATGATGACATTGACAAAGGGACTGATTCATCATTCGCTTTGGTGAGCAAAAGTTGCAACTCTCAGTTGACGACAAGTGAGAGGGCAATTGCCTATATTTAGTTCTAGGCAAACACGAATAGCAATTGAATTACAGCATTGAGTTTGCTTCATCTAGATCGCAGAAAGAGGGTTGAATCGCTTGCGATTACCATTGCTTCCCTCAGAGGTGTTCAAGTGAATCAAGACCGAGACCGTAGTTTGTTATCTATTCCAGCTTCAACACAGAATCACATGCAAGGCGTACTCAATGCCGACGTGGTGCTGGTAATGTATGGAGATTATCAATGCTCTGTCAGTGCAGACGTTTACAAGATGATTAAAGCGATCAAACGAGAGCTTAGTGCTGCTTTTGGAGAAGATTATTTATGCTTGATCTTCCGTCATTTTCCGCAAGCACAGATTCATCTCCAAGCTCAACGGGCCGCTCAAGCTGCCGAAGCCGCCGCTGCTCAAGGACAGTTTTGGTTAATGCACGACACTTTGTTTGCTCATCAACAGAAGTTAGAAAATGGTTATCTCGTAGAGTACGCCAACAATTTAGGGCTTGATATCCCTCAATTTCTTAAAGAGTTGTCTAAGCAGGTGCATATCGATCGCATCAATGAAGATATTGAAAGTGGATGCAAGAGTGAAATAACGACTGCTCCAGTCCTATTTATCAATAACATTCGATACACCGGACGCTGGAGAATAACAGAGTTGACGGCAGCCATTGTTGCTACAAGTCACTAAGCTCTTTTCCATAACTCATCAACGTTAGTAATAGACGAAAACAGTTTCGTTGTTTCGTTGAAGGTAGTTCTATGACGCATTTACGAGTACAAAGCAGAAATGATTCTGAGCATGAAGGTACACCTCAGACTGATTCTCTTCTCGACTCTTCGGTGAATCATGCCCTGATTGCGATCGCACAAGAGGTAGCTGAGTTGCTGAAAACTTGCTTATCCAGTACAAGCTGATGACACTGATTATCTGGAGTCAACAACTAGGAAGCACTCTAGCCAAAGCCCTCTCATGTAGTAATTTAAGCATTTTACATTTTCGGTCAATGCTCGTTGAAACAGAAGGAAAGCACTACCCAAATTCAAATGGAAATCACACTATGAACATGCTCAACTTCAGGAACAGCATCCGCCTGCTTCTGATTGTCACTCTCTTTTTAGGAACTCTTACCCTCACTTCTCTAGGAGCCATCATGAGTACTGCAAATGCACAAGTCAACAAGCCCACGATCGTGTTCGTTCATGGTGCGTTCGCCGAATCTTCTAGTTGGAACGGTGTATTGACGAAGCTAATCACGAAAGGTTATCCGACGGTTGCTGTGGCTAATCCTCTGCGCGGCGTTAAGAGCGACGCAGATTATGTTGCCAGTGCCCTCAAAGACATCAACGGACCCATCGTGCTGGTTGGGCATTCTTATGGAGGCGCAGTAATCACCAATGCCGTCAATGGTAACAGGAACGTGAAAGCACTGGTCTACGTTGCTGGCTTCGCTCCTGAGGCGGGCGAGACTGCCATTGAACTCTCAGGACGTTATCCGGGCAGCACACTCGGACCAACACTCGCGCCACCCGTTGAACTGCCCGATGGTGGTAAAGACCTCTACATCCAGCAGGACAAGTTCCACGCCCAGTTTGCTGCGGATGTGCCCGCTAACGACGCGCAACTGATGGCTAGCACCCAGCGCCCGATTACGGAAGCTGCGCTGAACGAAGCCTCCGGTGCGCCCGCATGGAAATCTACCCCGTCCTGGTTTATTTATGGTGATCGCGACTTGAACATTCCTCCAGCGGCACTGTCTTTCATGGCGAACCGCGCTAACTCAAAGGAGACCGTTGTTGTGAATGGCGCATCCCATGTCGTGATGGTTTCCCATTCAGATGCCGTTGCCAATCTCATTGATCGTGCTGCAACCGCGCCATAGACGAAGCGTAAACGCATCTGGCTACAAGCATCTTCTCTAATTAGTACTTGAATCTAATGGCATTGGCAGAAGGAGAAACACAATGATACTGCAAGATAAAGTGGCGTTAGTTACTGGAGGCACATCGGGAATTGGTCGTGCCGCCGCGATCGCTTATGCCCAACAACAAGCAAAGGTGGTAGTGGTTGGTCGTCGAATTGATGAAGGTGAAGAAACTGTTCGATTGATTAAGGAAGCTAGCGAAGAGGCTATTTTTGTGCAAGCAGATGTCACGAAAGAAGCCGATGTTGAAGCAATGGTTGATAAAGCGGTTAGCGTTTTTGGGCGATTAGATATTGCCTTCAATAACGCTGGATTTGGTACAGTCCCAAAGCCACTCCACGAGCAGTCTGTCGAAGACTTTGACAGCATGATGGCGACTAACCTGCGGGGTGTGTTCTTCTGCATGAAATATGAAATTCAACAGATGCTGACTCAAGGAGCAGGGGTCATCATCAACAACTCTTCAGTAGCGGGATTGATCGGGATACCTGGAATGGGTCCTTATACTGCGAGCAAACATGCTGTGATGGGTCTCACTCGTTCTGCTGCGCTCGATTATGCCAAGCAAGGAATTCGGATTAATGCCGTCAATCCTGGCTATATTCGCGGCACAGAAATAGTTACTCCTAAGAGCCTCCAAGAGATGGGTATGACTTTAGAGCAGTTTGATTCGATGGTGTCGTCGAGCGTCCCGATGGGGCATAGGGGTCAACCTGAAGAAATTGCTGCAACGGTTGTGTTCTTATGTTCTGATGCTGCCAGTTACATCACAGGTCAGTCTTTCGCAATTGATGGTGGACTCATAGCGAGCTAATTCAAGGAGGGATTTTATGTCAACTTTTGTCTTAGTTCATGGCTCGTGGCATGATGGCTCTGCTTGGCAAGCAGTCGTTGACCATCTAGAAGCAAAAGGACATCTGGCTTTTGCTCCCACGATCGCCGGACATGGTAAAAGCGTAGATAAAAACGTTAACCATGCTCAATGTACGCAATCGATCGTCGATTACATTGTTGGCAAAGACTTAACCAATATTGTTCTCTTAGGTCATAGTTTTGCCGGAACAATCATTGCGAAAGTTGCTGAAGCGATTCCCGATCGCATTCGACGGCTCATCTTCTTCGATGCCTTTGTCCTCAAGGATGGTGAAAGCCTCAGAGATAGCCTTCCACCGCATCTTCAAACATTACTCGACGAGCTAGTTAGAGAATCAAACGATCGGATGATGGTTATACCTTTTGAGATGTGGCGAGAAGCGTTTCTCAATGATGCTGACCTCGATTTGGCTCGATCGAGTTACGCACAACTATCCCTTGAACCCTATCAACCGTGGATTGACAAGCTGGACTTGAAGCAGTTTTACTCGCTGCCCATTCCTAAAAGTTACCTCTACTGTACAGAAGATAATGTCCTCCCTCAAGGCGAACAGTGGGGTTGGCATCCGAGAATGTCTAACCGCTTGGGGCTATTTCGGCTTGTACAAATGCCCGGTAGTCACGAGGTGATGTTTTCTAACCCGGTTGGTTTAGCAGAAAAGATTATTGTGGCAGGACGCGACTAGCAGCAGAATTTGCAATCGCCAACCTACTAGTGTCGCCGTCATTCAACAAACAATGACCTGAAAAGGAAAAATCATGACAACTACATACCATCACAGTGCTGCTTTTGATTATATTGTGATTGGCGCCGGTTCAGCAGGCTGCGTTGTTGCCAACCGTCTTACAGAAGACCCTAATACTAAAGTATTGCTGCTCGAAGCGGGTAGTCCTGATACCAAGCCAGAACTTCAAGTTCCCTCAGTGTGGCCTACTACACTCTTAGGCTCGGAAGTGGACTGGGCATACTTAACTGAAGGGGAACCTTACTTAAATAACCGCAAAATTTTATCTTCACGCGGTAAAGTCTTGGGCGGCAGCAGTTCGATTAATGGCATGATTTATATACGAGGCAATGAACGTGACTACAATAGCTGGCAAGCATTAGGTAATATTGGTTGGAGTTATCAGGATGTCTTGCCTTACTTCAAGAAATCGGAAAACCAGCAGCGAGGAGCATCGTTATTTCACGGGGTTGATGGACCACTTAGCATCACAGATCCACTCTCTCCTGCAAAAGTGTCGCAACGCTTTGTGGAAGCCGCGATCGCACAGGGCTATGAGCAAAATCCCGACTTTAATGGCGTACAGCAGGAAGGTGCAGGACTTTACCAAGTGACCGTGAAAGATGGCAAGCGCCAAAGTACAGCAGTGGCATTTCTGCGTCCGATTAAAGATCGCCCCAACTTGACCATTCAAACAGGAGCATTGGTGACTCGTTTACTCTTTGAGGGAAAGCGCACGGTAGGGGTAGTGTATGTTCAAAACGGAACGGAGTATCAAGTTAGGGTCAACTCCGAAGTGATTTTGAGTGCTGGTGCCTTCGATTCTCCTAAACTGCTCATGCTTTCTGGAATTGGACCAGCTGAACATCTGCGGGCAGTAGGCATTCCTGTAGTTTTTGATTTGCCGGGTGTCGGGCAGAATCTTCAAGATCACCCACTTGCTGTTATTGCCTACCAGTCTACTCAGGACGTGCCCCTTGCGCCAAGTAGTAATGGGGGAGAGGCTGGGTTATTTCTGCATGTCAACAATAATTTAGATGCTGCGCCTAATTTGCAATTTACAATTGTTCCGATTTTATATGTCGATCCTGCCTATGCACGTGAAGGTCCGGCATTCACCCTTCCCTTTTACATCACCCGTCCCGAAAGTCGTGGTAGTGTAACACTACGTTCCTCCTCCCCCTTTGACCCACCGTTGATTCGGGTCAACTATCTTCAGAAAGAATCTGATATGCAACTGATGGTTGAAGGACTTAAAATTTTGCGTCAGATTGTATACTCCGATGCGTTTAATGAGTTTCGGGGCGAGGAAATTGCTCCAGGGAGTTCCGTGCATAGCGACAAAGCAATCGAAGATTATATTCGGCAAACGTGCGGTACGGCATGGCATCCTGTTGGGACGTGCAAAATGGGTATTGATCAAATGGCGGTTGTCGATCCTCAACTCAAGGTACGGGGGATTGAAGGGTTACGAGTTGTTGATGCATCGATTATGCCAACTATGATCACAGGAAACACAAATGCATCGGCAATTATGATTGGAGAAAAGGCTGCCGATTTGATAAAAGTTGGAACAAAATTGCCTCAATGATGGTGAAAGCCTCACGATTGCATCTACACCCCTGATGGATGTGGATTGGGCTGAGAGCGATCGAGATGCAACTGCTTTTCTATCGTCAGGAGTGAAGCATTTAGAGCTTGCAGTAGGACAGGAAGTTGCCTCTGAAGCTGCCTGATGCATATCACACGGTAAGACTCTGAGGTATCTAGAACATTCACAATTACAGGAGATTCAAATGACAATTTTAACTCAAACATCTTCAACTCTAGGCTCAAATCCTCTGAGTTCGATGCAAATCGATCATGTTTGCTTGAATGTACCGAACTATGAGGAAACGCTTCAGTGGTATCAAGAAAAGCTAGATGCGACGATCGAACATGAATGGACAGTAGGCGTTTTCCCAGATCTGAAATTGGCTTATCTCAGTGTATATGGCTTTCGCATCGAAATTATTGGCTCTACTCAGTCACAATCAGGAATGCCGATCGCGACTAATCTTGGTGAGGGATTAAGGACAACAGGCATCGGACATTTTTGTTTTCGAGTTCGAGATGTCGATGCAGTTCTTGCTGAATTAAATCGACGTGGTGTGAAAACATTTCTCGAACTCGGAAGCTATCCTGATCCGGGTATTCGGCTCTGTATCATTCAAGACAATAACGGCAATCTGATCGAGTTTGTCACCCCATTATGAATTCATTAATGAAATAGATCCCAACAGTTGCCGCTGCATCACAAACTGATTAGGGTGGACAGGTGAGAATTTTTTCATCTATCGTTCGAGAAATCATCGTCGTTCATCCATCAATACAGGTGAAACATTGATGTTAGAGGGTGGGTAGGTAGCGTAGTAGTTGATCGGCAGTGCGAAACGTTGCGACCAAGTAGCGATCGACACCGATATGAATCCCGCAGATGGAGACGTTGCCGTAGGGATGACCAAGATGACTGCCCTTAGTCGCTATGGACACTCGACCTCAAAGACCGCCAGATTCGAGTGAATGCGATCAGTCCTGGTGTCACTCCGACTCCTGGTTACGATCTCTTCGGACTCAGTGAAGAGCAACTGAAAGAATTTGTGGAGAGCCAAGCTAACAATATCCCATTGGGACGAGTCGGCACACCCGACGAAATCGCCAAAGCTGTTGTCTTTCTCGCTTCCGATGACAGCAGCTTTGTCAACGGCATCGAGCTATTTGTCGATGGTGGCATGGCACAAATCTAACAATTGGTAAAAGCGCAGGAGCCGTACTGTCAAGCAACGCTTTCACACAGACAAAAACACATTGTCGATTTACAACGGAGGAACCTCTCATGACTTACATTACCGTTGGTCAAGAAAACTCTGCAAACATTGATCTCTACTACGAAGATCTGGGGACAGGTCAACCGATTGTACTGATTCATGGATTTCCCCTCAACGGTCATTCCTGGGAAAAGCAGGTCTTAGTGCTGCTAAATGCAGGATATCGGGTGATTACCTACGATCGCCGAGGCTTTGGCGCTTCTAGTCAACCCTCATTTGGCTATGACTACGACACGTTCGCAGCCGATCTCAACGCCCTTATGACCAAGCTTGACTTGCAAAATGCCGTGTTAGTTGGCTTCTCAATGGGAACAGGCGAAGTCACGCGCTATCTTGGCAAGTATGGCTCAGAGCGGGTGCAGAAAGCGGTGCTGATGGCTCCAGTGCCGCCCTTCTTGTTGAAGACCGATGATAATCCCGAAGGCGTTGACCAAAGCGTTTTCGATGGCATTATGAAAGCGATTGTTGAAGACCGTCCAGCCTACTTTTCTGCATTCTTCAAAGAGTTCTTCAACGTCGATATCTTGCTGGGCGATCGTATCAGTAATGAAGCAATTCAGGCAAGTTGGAATGTGGCAGCAGGGGCTTCTGCGAAAGGGACTTTGAACTGTGTTCCATCCTGGCTCACCGATTTTCGCGATGATTTGCCCCACATTGATGTACCAACCCTGATCATTCATGGCGATGCCGATCGCATTTTGCCACTTGAGTCCACCGCAGCAAGACTCCCGAAGCTGATTAAAAACGGTCAACTTGTTGTCATCCCTGGCGGACCGCACGCCATCAACTGGACTCACGCCGATCAGGTCAATCCCTTGTTGTTGGACTTTCTTCAGGGGTGATTATCTATCGAGTCCTTTATCGCTAAAAGGGTTCTAATATGTTTTCTAGACTGATGATAGCGGTTGCAACCACAGTGCTAATGATTGTGACCTCTTGTAGCTTTCCAACGATAGCACCAAGCAAAAGTGCGATTGCTCAAGTGCCAGGTGTCTATCCATTCAAGTTAGGTGATTTCAAAATTACAGCCCTGAGCGACGGCACACTCCCCCAGGATTTACATACGCTGCTGTCGAATACGAACCCAACAGAAACCGATCGCCTGCTTCAGAAAAACTTTCTGACTAATCCTGTCGAGACATCGATTAATGCTTTCCTGATCGACACTGGAGATCAACAAGTACTCGTGGATACGGGAGCCGGAACCTTTTTTGGTTCAAAACTGGGCGGCAAGCTTCAAACATCGTTAAAGGCAGCAGGCTACACGCCTAACGAGATTGATGCAATCCTCCTGACTCATATTCATACCGATCATAGTGGGGGGCTGGTCGAACAGGGGAAACGGGTGTTTCCTGCCGCCACGCTCTATGTCGGCAAGCCAGATGTCGATTTCTGGTTTGATCGAGCGAATGCCACGCGATTCAACGTTGCTGAAAAGTACTTTGACGAAGCCGCGAAAACTGTCAAACCTTATTTAGATGCAGGCAAGGTGAAATCGTTTTCTGGCAAGACAGCCCTGCTACCGGGAATCACCGCGCATCCCACACCCGGACACACTCCTGGTCATAGCTGCTATGTGGCGGCAAGCAAGGGTGAGAGCATCGAGTTTTGGGGCGATATTGTTCACTTTGCTTCGGTGCAATTTCCCAAGCCAGAAATTACAGTTGCTTATGATGTCGATGCCAATGCTGCTGCGGCACAACGCAAAAAACAGTTTGCGAGAGCGGAAGCATCCCGAATTTTGATAGCAGGCGCACATTTGCCCTTTCCCGGCGTTGGACACCTCCGGGCAGCAGATCAAGGTTATGCCTGGGTGCCAGTGGATTACCGCTGGCGTGAACCCTAAAGGATTCATAGCAATGTGAAATGGGCGCTGAATGTTTATACGCCATTTAGAGGTCAGTAGTGAAGCAGATATCAAAGCGTTAGTAGAGAAGACGATTGCTACTTATGGCAAACTCGATTGAGTCAAACGTACTACACAAAGGAACACCATGAATCAGCCCAAGTTTTTTGTTACTCCCGGTTATGGCGAATACATGCTGAATGAATTGTATTTCTCGCAAGCGGTAAAAATTGGCGATCGAGTGGAGACATCAGGACAAGGCGGCTGGGATGACAATCTGCAAATTCCCGAATCGCTTGCGGACGAGATTGCTCAAGCGTTTCGGAACATAGAGCGAACCTTGGCGACTGCTGGTGCGGGTTAGGAGCATGTTGTCCACATTAATTCTTACCATGTTGGCGGGTTTCCCCCAGAGGTTAACGAGGTGATGGTCAAGCTATTTCGTCATTACATGCCCAACCATGCCCCCATTTGGACACAGGTAGGAGTCGCGGCTCTTGGACTGCCAACGATGCGTATTGAGCTCCGCGTTACTGCAATTGTTCCGTGAGTTTTGCACAAGCGGCAACGGGCTATTGCGAAGTTAGGGAGTTACCTCCGCTGAGTGGTATCGAAATCCCGTCACTGTTTATTCTAAATCAAGGAGAGTCGGCACAGATGGAATCTATGAAAGCAGCCGTATTAACTGCGTTTGGTGATGCTGAGAAGTTTGAGATTCAAACTGTCCCTATACCAACACTGAAGGCGAATCAGGTGTTAGTCAGAGTTTGTGCAACCTCGATTAACCCGGTCGATTACCAAACTCGTCGTGGTGATTACAAGGAACTGGTTCGATTACCCGCCATCATTGGAGTTGATGTTTCAGGGGTGATTGAGGCAGTTGGAGAAGCTGTGACTGATTTCAAGGTGGGAGACAACGTATATTACTCGCCGCAAATTTTTGGAGAATTCGGTAGCTACGCTCAGTATCATGTAGCTGATGCAGCGATTGTTGCATTGAAGCCTGTAAATCTATCGCACATTGAAGCAGCTTCTTTTCCTCTTGCAGGCGGAACGGCTTGGGATTGTCTAGTGACTAGGGGCAATCTACAAGTTGGTGAAACAGTTCTCATCCATGCGGGTGCGGGTGGAGTGGGTTCGATCGCCGTTCAACTCGCCAAAGCAATAGGGGCATACGTTTTTGCGACGTGTAGTTCTAGAAACCGAGATTTCGTGACAGAACTAGGCGCAGATCGGGTGATTGATTACAAAAATGAAGATTACGTAGAAGTCATTCGTCAAGAAACAAATGGACTGGGTGTGGATTTAGTTCTAGATACGATCGGCGGAGAAACAATTCAGCGTAGTCTAGAAATCATTCGTCCCTTTGGTAGGCTTACAAGCATTGTAGACATTGCAACTCCGCAATCGCTTCTTGAAGCATGGGGTAAGAATCTGACGATTCATTTTGTTTTGTCACCCCAGTACCGAGCAAAATTAGAGGCTTTGACAAAACTCATCGAGCGTCATCAGCTTCGCCCAGTGATTGATTCAGTATTTTCTTGGGATCAGGTCGTTCTGGCACATCAGCGTCTAGAGCAGGGAGGAACACGGGGCAAAATTGTGCTGAAGTTTACAGAAAATTAGACCAGCTTTACGGCGTTGGTAATTGCTAAACGGAGCGGAGTTTGGGAGTTTGATTGTGTGCTGAAGGTCAATATTGATTGGAACAGGAGAAACAGGATGATACTGCAAGATAAAGTGGCTTTAGTTACTGGAGGAACATCGGGAATTGGCAGAGCAACCGCGTTAGCGTTCGCGCAGCGTTCCGAAGGAAAGCTTAACGAAGTTATCGCTTAAAGCATCCAATTGAACAGAGGAGAAATTCAAATGTCAGCCAAAAATAAAGCAATCTTAGAAGAGGCAAACGCGGCGATCGCTGAAGGTAACAATGAAGGATTCTTGTCGTTCTGCGCCGACGACATGGAATGGACGTTTGTAGGTGACAAGACCCTTAAAGGAAAGGAAGCCGTTCGCCAATGGATGGCAACGACATACGTAGAGCCGCCAAAGTTTATGGTTGCTAACTTAATCGCTGAAGGTGATTTCGTCACGGCACTCGGCGACATCACAATGAAGGACGAAGACGGGAAAGCGGCTCATTACTCGTACTGCGATGTCTGGCGCTTTCGCGGCGATAATATTGTCGAGTTAAGGGCTTTCGTTATCAAAACCGAGGTCAAGGATGAAACCAGCAGCGCGGCGTAAATAATCTGCAAAAGTCAGGATGTCTTCTTGCAAAGCAGAACGACAAGCTAGCGGGAGAATCAGATGATAATACGATGATGATGCCGTTTGAGATGTGGCGAGAAGCATTTCTCAACGACGCTGACCTCGAATTGGCTAAATTCAGTTACGCGCACTTATCGTCTGAACCGTATCAACCGTGGATTGACAAGTTGGACTTGCAGCAGTTTTACTCACTGCCATTCCCAAAAGTTACCTCTACTGTACGGAAGACAACTCCCTGCCGCAAGGCGAATGGGGTTGGCATCCCAGAATGTCTAGCCGCTTAGGGCTATTTCGGCTCGTGCAAATGCCGGGTGGTCATGAGGTGATGTTTTCTAACCCTGTCGGTTTAGCAGAAAAGATTATTGTGGCAGGGCGCGACTAGCAGCGAAATTCAGTAGACCGAAAACTTCTGTGATCGCATTCCTTGAAACGTACTGCCAGTTGCCCATTGACGGTTTCACTCTTGTCGTCGAACTGTCCCCAGTAGCCAAATCCAGAACTTGGGACGAACATCGCACATATTGGAGCGCAAAGCGGTTTGTAAATCGATGCCATAACGTTGTAACTCTTGGCGCAGCCAAGCGCTGATATAGCCCTTGTCACCAATCAGCAAGCCCTGAATCTCCTGCCTGAGATCCCACAGAGCCTCTCGCTCATCACCATTGGCGGGTGTGAGCGTAAATCCTGTAATGATGCCATCGGCACTGACGAGCAAATGCCCCCGAAATCCATAAAATTTTTCATCCTTGGCAGCACAGTAGCCATAGCTAGCTTGCCCACGAAAACTGCGACATCGTCCGGCATAAGTGAGGCAACACAACCGGATAGGAAGACCATCAATTCCGTTGCACTCCATCCTCAAAGGCTCCCAACTGACTGGCTAACCGTTGCTGGAGGCGTTGCTTGTACTGCCATAAGTTGGCCGCTTGTCGCACAAATGTACTGCGGCTTGGTATCCGGGGAAACAGGCTTAACCAATGGTCTCTTTCA
>JBFLZA010000249.1:0-11854 GCA_040756535.1 Cyanobacteriota bacterium | reverse complement strand
GATATTTGCCAATATCTGCGTTAAAACGAAATGTCAGCTTACCGAGTTTTCCGGGGAAGCTGACCATGTACATTTATTGGTAGACTTTCACCCAGACAATCGTTTATCAGCTTTAATTGGCAGCATGGTAGCGTCGCTCAGCACCCTAAAAGGCGATCGCTGTTTAGCGGCAAGCGGAGTAATGTAGCTTGTAGCGCGTAGCCTACCCTAAGGCTAGGGAACCGTGCTAAGGCACGATCGCATCAGAGGTTCCAGCGCTCTTCGGCTTCATCATAGTCGCCGGACTCCCTTACTTCATCCCGATAGCGATAGCGGCGTTCTTCATCCTCTTCATCCTCTTGTTCGACATCAAGGCGATGGAGGTGCCAACGTTCTTCGGCTTCATCATAGTCGCCGGACTCTCGCACTTGATCGCGATGTTGGTAGGGACGCTCTTCATCCTCTTCATCCTCTTGGTCGTCCTCATAATCCTCATTGAGGTAATCCCGCTCATCTTCGCGCTCATAGAGCTCATCACGATGTCGTCTGCCACCTTCTAAATCTCTAAATGCATCACCAATGCGATCGCCGATTCCCATGATTTTCCTCCTCTGGTCGAATTGACTAAAACCACGTTTACTCTAGTAGTCTGCCAAACAGCTTTTCTCCCTAACTCTCCCAGTTGGTATAGATGGCCCTTAAAGGGAATCTTCTACAAGTCTGTAGAATCAAGGGTAGTTTATACTTGCACTCTCTTAGCTGGCAATGATAATCACTCAACTTTTCAATATCGCCAATCTCTTCGTTTTACCCTTTTGGGTGCTAATAATTCTACTGCCTAATTGGAGTATTACCCGAAAAGTGATGGAATCCTATCTTCCCTTTGTAGCATTGGCGGGTTTGTATATCTATCTGTTCATTAGCAGCATTACACCCGAATCTGCCGCTGCCTTATCTAATCCTCAACTAGCAGATATTGCTCGCTTTTTTGCCGATGAAACAGCGGCAGCAACAGGATGGATTCACTTTTTAGTAATGGATTTATTTGTTGGACGTTGGATTTACTGGGAAGGACAACGCACTGGCACCTGGACGGTTCATTCCCTAGCACTGTGCTTGTTTGCGGGCCCCATGGGATTGCTATCTCATATTTTGACAAGCTGGATTTCACAAAAATTTATCTCACCTGCTGAGTCTGACTCAGTAACTTCATTCCCAAAAACATCTGCCTAGAGCAGCGGTTTAGTAAGCCAAAAACTCAGTAAGCGAACTTTTTGTCTGCTAATCTCTACTAGCAGGCAATTTTCTTATTTTGCAAGTTATAAATGCACTATTGGAATATTAAGTTGAAAATAAGGCTCCAGGGTAGAAGGAAGAGGAATTTTCCTGCGCTCTGGTGTACGCCGTTCATGAGCGACACCTTAATTAATTTGCAGGACGATGCGATACCCCAATTGCCGAACGAACCAGGAATTGTGCCGGAATTACTCGATCGCGTCCAACCCGTCCATGAAGTGGTGCCCGTAGATATGTATATGCCGGGATGTCCACCCGATGTCCATCGCATTCGTGCAGCGATCGAACCTCTCTTGAAAGGTGAAAAACCCATCATGGAAGGAAGAGAAATGATTAAGTTTGGCTAGAAGTGATTAGCTAGTCGGTAGTATGGTTTTTTCCGACGCTTCCACACTTCTACTAACCACTAGCTAATTACATAAACGAGGATGTAACATGGCTCATCCTATTCTTGATCGACCTGACGTATTGCAAGTGCTATTTCATCCCAGACAGGAAGATCGTTTCGACCCCCTTAATCTGAGAACACGCCGAGTTGCGGTGGAGGTAGAACCGGGAATCTCTGTGAGAGGTCGTTTGTATCCAGCTCATCCCAATTCACCCGTGATTCTATTTTTTCACGGCAATGGTGAGATTGCGGCTGACTACGATTACTCGGCTGAGTTGTTCACCCAGTTGGGCATTACCCTGTTAGTAATTGACTATCGCGGCTACGGCGCAAGCGATGGTACACCCACAACCAGTACATTACTCCAAGATGCGGTGACGGTATTTGAAGCATTGGGCAACATCTTCGCGTCGAATAAGCTGAACCCGCAGCGAGTTTATGTGATGGGGCGCAGTCTGGGCAGTGCGGCAGCGATTGAAGTAGCGCTACACGCCAATCAGCGCATTGCAGGGCTGATTATTGAGAGTGGATTTGCCTGGACGTTTGAACTTTTAGCGTACTTGGGTGTAGAGGTTCAAGGGGTTGATGAAGAACGGGATGGGGTGGCCCATTGCCTCAAGATGAGTCGCATTACAACACCTACTTTGATTATTCACGGTCAAGAAGACAGGTTGATTCCAGCCAAACACGCGCAAGAACTTTACCGTTGCTGTGCGGCACGAGACAAGCGATTACGGCTGATTGCCAGTGTCGGTCACAACACCATCATGGCACTCGGACAAGAGCAATACTTTCCGGCGATCAAGCAATTTGTCCACCCTTAGCGAGCCAGAGGAGAATTGACAAAATTTCGAGTTGGGTACTCACCTCTGGCCCCAAGCGGAACGAGGGGTAGAACCAGCTTTAGAAGTAATTGACCGCCTAATTAAAGCATACGACGCGGCGGTCGAACTCAGATAACAAGGTGCCACTCGGTTCTAAACTAAGCTGCCCTTGCTCTAACTTGCAAGTTAATGTTTGGTCTAATTCTTGGGGGGCAGGCCGGAAAGCCTGCCAAGAGTACAAGTTAAATAATTTTTAGCTGGCGACGCAAGTCTCTCCTGACAAAAGCCCTAGTAGCTGTCCCCATCAGCAGTAGCTTGGAGTCCGAGTCGGTTATTGGCGCGATGTAAGCATTCTGCGATCGCCATTCTCCTTGCTAAGCTGATTTTTGGGTTAGCCAGTATATCTTGTGCTAGTTCTCTCGTTAGCGCACTGGTCGTGATATCCAGTTGGTCAAGTTTTCTGAGATTAGCATAGACTTTACGGGGAGAAATAGACATCGTCTCATACTCCTAAAATTGTGTAATGTCATCGGAAAGTAGAAATTGAGCGCTCCTTTGCTGTAGATTTCACTCTTTTTCCTTTCCTCTTGGTCTATCTTCGCTTCATTAGCCAACTTTCTCAAAGATTGGGTAACAAAGCGTTATATGACACGCTTATTTTAACTCTTGGAGTAGATTTTTACACATTCTCCTACTTGAGGAGGAGGTAAACATTCAGTCCTAACTCCAATTCTTAAAAAGCGCAATCCTTCTAGATAGAATACACTTGACTGCTCCGATTTCCAGTATCTAGTCTCTAAATGATCGAGTTTATTTATAAATGTTAATATAATTAAATATAATGTTAAAAACCTTGAATATGGCTATTTCAGAAGAACGCAAACGGCAAATCCTGGATCACGTCAACAGAACGACAAAACTGCCTCAGCAGCTATTTTCGACTAACACAAATTCCGAGGCACGGAAACAGCAAATTATGGAACACATTAAGAGAACTCGGAATTCCTAGAAAGGTGATTCACTTGATCTAGAGATAGAGGGTAGGTAGTGTCTACCCTCTGTAGTTATGAAGAAAAAATGCGATCGCTTCTACAGATACATTAGCAAACCCACCTATCTTTTTAGCTTGAGGGCAGTGAGGACGTAGTGTGCCAAGTGCTTTCCGAGTGGCCGGCTGATGGAAAGGACAAATGCATAGAAGTACTTCTGTCTATGTTGTCTGAAGCCTCATACTCCTCCGTGGCTGATAGGATTTTATTTAATTCCCACACAAGAACTAAACAAAAACCGAGGGCTATAATCATCCCTATCCCTGCGGTAAAGGCAAAGACTTTAAATAGGTCTAGAGTAATAGATAAAGCTAAATTCATTTTTATCTTGTTAAATTCTGTTTGATAAAATTTCTGTTTTGATTAGAGGAAAATAAATGCAGTAAAAAGAAAATCGGAACATTAGTTTTACGAATAAAACCGTACTGCTTAAATGTGAATAAGTTGTGAAAAATTTAGAGAACTACCCCCTTATCTTTGAAAGCCCAGCGGCAATAGCTGGGCTTCGTGGGGGAAAGGCGTTCCTCTATTTTTAATATTACCTAAAGCGCTCAAGATTTCCTCTCCCATTGGTTAATCTGCCTTTTGGTTATTTTTTCTCTTAAACATAGGGATTTCTCCTGCTAAAGATTGAGAACTTGCTCCCTGTCAACAAGCCTGTTCTCTTCCCCCTATTCAAGGTAGGGTACACCCTCATCACCAAGAGGGAGTGCGCCACCCCTCAGCCCGGTTGAGTTGAAAAGGAGGTAAATAATTATAGGTGCATCTACGAACAAGCTCAGCTGTAACAGTTGGGCTTATTTATTTATGGGTGAAATAATGCTTTCCAGAATGCAACTCCGAGCAAGCCTGCTTCTATCACTCCGGCAATCCCATCACAAGGCGATAATGGGCTTCAATTTGACTTACCATCGGAGACTGGCGGCTCGTACTCCACTGACTACGCTCAAATAATTCCTGCCTTAACGCATCCACATCAATCGTTGTCACCTTACCATTGGCAACGACTCGCTTGCCATTGACCCAAACAGTATCCACCGCATTGGTAGGACGCCCTAGAATTAATAAGCCAATGGGGTCAGTACGAGGTAACAAAGAGAGGCTTGTTAGGTCATAAAGTACTATATCTGCTGTCTTCCCTACTGTCACCGAACCCAATTGGGAAGCCATATTCAACGCCTGAGCACCTCCCAAAGATGCCATTTCCACAGACTCGCGGGGTGTAATCCAGTGGCGATAGTCCAAATCTGTGATGTTGTGTAGGATGGAGCCAATCTTGATGGCTTCGAGTAAGTCTTGGGAGTCATTGCTGGCAGCACCGTCACAACCAAAGGCAACGTTGACTCCGGCTTGACGGTATTTCAAAATCGGCGCAATACCACTCCCCAAACGCAGGTTACTCAAGGGATTGTGGACAACCGTCGATCGCGTTTCTGCTAAAAGCTCGATATCGTTGTCACTCAACCACACACAATGGGCTAAAGAAGTGCGATCGCTTAAATAACCAATACGCTTCAGGTGTTCTACCGCACTACATCCGTATTTTTCTTGAGCGAGTTTCTGTTGCGCTGGAGTTTCCAGTAGGTGAGAATGACGACACAGATTAAAGCGATCGCTCAGTTCAATACACCCCTCAAACAACGCATCCGAACACAACTGAATCCCCGTTGGTGCCACCAGAATATTCACCCCTGCTTCTGGATTGTGGAACCTCTCCACTATCTCCCGCATGAGTTCTAGTGTGCCTTGAGTTGTATGGAGGTAGGGTTCGTGTTCAGTTTTGGTATTTCCAGACGGCATCCCTTGAGTGAGGGATTGATCTTGAATGAGAGGGCCAATAAACGCCCGGATGCCAATCTCGTAGTAAGCGCGAACCGCAGCAGCAACGGTTTCAATTTCTTTACCGGGAATCAAAACCAAGTGATCTACTACGCTAGTACCACCAGAGAGTAGGGTTTCTACTGCTGTTCCCAATGCACTCAGGTAAACTTGCTCCGGTTCGAGGGGAGCAAAGTCGTAAAGTTCTGCAATCCACAATTCCAAGGGAACAGGTGGAATAATTCCCCGTTGCCACATTTCCGAGGAGTGAGTATGGGCGTTAACGAAACCAGGGAGGAGAAGTTTGTTTTGCCCATCCACCAGCGCACCGGGATTATTCCTCACTTCCTCTGAGTCAGGCAGGGAAGTTTCACTCTCCCTAGTTCCTTGGGAGTCAGGAGAAATATCCGTGATGCGGAAGGCATAGCTACCGCCCTCCGTCAAATCCCCCACTACCCGAACATCTACTGTTTCGTACCCTTGAGCAACTGGAATTAAAACCTGTTGGATGGTAAAACTCACGAATTCAACTTTTAGAGCTCGTCCTATAAAGTCAACACTAACTCAAGTCGCCTACATTAGGCGCATCCTCTTGTGAGGATAGCAAGGCATCAAGGCTAAAAAACTAGAAAATTTTCTTTACATCCCTAACAGATAGAGATAGTCGCTCTCTTAAATAATTTTTTAGTCCTAATTAACCCAGACATCTATTCTTCATGATATAGCTTAGAACTAGTTCAAGTCCCTCTCTTTCTAGGTCTTGCCAATGTTGCAGGAGAAAATAATCCCACCAAGGGTAACTGTTGCCTGTTCCCTGATGAAAAAATTTTCCTCATAGAGTCAACTGAAGCCGTAAAAGTAATATTTAATACATCAACTGGATTCAACTTTGGCTACGACAGAAGAACAACTTTGTTACTAATGTTGAGCTAAATTACAGCTTTTTTAACTTTCAACACAAATCTTATGGAAAACTCCTTTCGTACTCTGGGCACTCCGCCAAATGCATGGGCCGTTAATGCAGAAATTGCCGATATCACGCGCCCACCTCTCACCCCTCAACTTATTAACCTGCCCACAGAAACGAAAAAACTACGCTTAGATTTAGCCAAAAGTGCCATTTTAGTCATCGATATGCAAAATGACTTCTGTCATGCAGATGGCTGGTTAGCTCACATTGGTGTGGATGTAACACCTGCAAGAACTCCGATCAATCCCCTGCAAACGCTTCTCCCCACGTTGCGATCGCTAAATATCCCAGTTGTTTGGATTAACTGGGGAAATCGGCCCGATTTACTCAATATCAGTGCTGGACTACGCCACGTTTACAACCCAACAGGCGATGGAGTAGGATTAGGCGATCCACTCCCCAAAAACAATGCACCAGTCCTGACAAAAGGCAGTTGGGCAGCAGCCGTGGTGGACGAACTAGAACAAAAACCTGAAGATATTCAGGTAGATAAGTACCGGATGAGCGGTTTTTGGGATACCCCTCTTGAGAGCATCCTGCGTAATTTGGGCAAAACAACACTCTTCTTCGCGGGGGTTAATATTGACCAATGTGTAATGGCAACCCTACAAGATGCCAATTTTCTAGGTTATGACTGCATTCTTGTCAAAGACTGCGCTGCTACAACGTCCCCTGATTATTGCCTAAAAGCGACACTTTACAACGTTAACCAGTGCTTTGGTTTTGTTACAGATTCATTGTCAATGATTGAAGCGATTCAATCAAGGAATACGGGACAATATTAACAAAACCCTGACAAACAAGGTTGAAAGTTTGGAGATTATTAGCATAATATCAGAGTCCATACGAGCAATGTAGCCTCAATTAAAAGTTTTGCAAATATCCTTCAACCTGGGCTACGCCCCGCTGCACTAACAACCTTCAACTTTCTAACCTGCAACTGTTCAATCCCTCTAATCAATAACTCATTTTAGGAATAAACTCTTATGAACTCTTCTCACTGCATGATTCCCGTTCTCAAGTCTCCTCAGGACTATCAAGCGTATCGCATCAGTCCTCAGGATAGTAACCGTTTAGCTATTGTCTTCGACCCAGCAACGGCTGATGCTTCTTTGACAATTTGTGTGGAAATTTTTGATGAAGGAGGAAAGACTCCCCCCAATCGCCATCAATTTGCGGTAGAAATGTTCTTTATTCTGAAAGGAGAAGGATTAGCTACCTGTGATGGGAAAACAGTTCCCATTCGTGCGGGGCATAGTTTATTAGTGCCGCCAACGGGAATTCATGAAATCAAAAATACGGGTTCGGGTCGCTTATATGCATTATGCATTATGGTGCCGAATGAGGACTTTGCTGAATTAATTCGCAGTGGTACTCCTGCGGAATTGGATGAGGAGGATATGAGAGTACTTCAGCGAACCGATGCGCTAGTAGCTTGTTAAAAGTATTGGCTAGATGAATTTGTGTTTACCTATTTAACAGGGACAATTTCTAGAAATTGAGCCCCTCATTCGTTCGTCTGCCAGGTTTTCTGCTCAAACTTACGTTAATCAAACAACTTTTGAACGGTAGACACTGACCAAAAACTAAAAAGGTCTCAAGCCCACGGCTGAAAGTCGGGGGGACAATCCAAAATCCTTGCATCCAAAATCCAAAATTGATTGACCCGTTTTTTGTCATCATCCTTGGGAGTAATTGAAACCAACTACCCAAATTTGAGCAGCGTTAGGGTCTTGATTACTTGTTGGCAGATTCGTTCTTCAAGATGTTACCCGGTGGGTTTGACAAAAGCGATAAATATAGCCAAAACTGACAGAGAAAATTGATTCAGGGAATAGAATCTGCGATCGCATTATGTTGAAAGTTAAGAAAGAAACAGCATCGATGCTGACGCGGGATGGGGTGCGGCTAGATGCAGATATATACCGTCCCGATGCCGAGGGTGAGTTTCCGGTGCTGCTGATGCGGCAACCCTATGGAAAAGCGATCGCATCCACTGTAGTCTATGCTCATCCGACTTGGTATGCTGCTCACGGCTATATTGTTGTCATTCAAGATGTGCGGGGACGTGGCACCTCCCAAGGCAAATTCAACCTCTTTATCCACGAAATTGAGGACGGCGAAGATACAGTAAACTGGGCGGCAACCTTACCGGGGAGTACGGGACAGGTGGGAATGTATGGCTTTTCCTACCAGGGAATCACTCAGCTTTATGCTGCCGCCACTAAGCCACCCGCCCTTAAAACCATCTGCCCTGCCATGATTGGCTATGACTTGTATGCAGATTGGGTTTATGAAGGAGGGGCATTCTGCCTCCAAATGAATCTTGGCTGGGCTGTTCAACTAGCGGCAGAAACAGCACGGATACAAGACGATGTCACCGCTTATCACGCCCTCTACGCCGCTTCTCGGAATGTCCCCCTGTATGACTGCGTTCCCAACTTGAATGAGTATCTGAGAAAATTTGCACCGAATGCGTTTTATCACGAGTGGCTAGAACATCCCCAATCGGATGAATACTGGGAGCAAATTTCCCCCAAGCACCACCTGCAAGATGTGGACTTACCCATGTTTCACATCGGGGGGTGGTTTGACACTTATATGCGCGGCACACTCCATTGTTACAAAGACTTTGCTGCCCGTAGTGCTTATCGGCAACAGTTGTGCGTTGGCCCTTGGGCACACTTGCCCTGGAATCGCAAAGTGGGTGCTGTTGACTTTGGTTCAGAGGCAGCGAGTCCTGTAGATAGGATGCAATTGCGCTGGTTTGATCAGTTTCTTAAAGGTATTGATACCGGGCTATTGGATGAACCACCCGTTCGTTTGTTTGAGATGGGTAGTAACCAATGGCGCGACTTCGATAGTTGGCCCAGATCTATACATAAATCTTATGGTTTGTCAACTACGGGGCTGGCTAATATCCGAGAAGATTCAGGTACTTTAGTGACAAAAGAGGCTGAATCCATCCAACATTGTTTTGATGTATTGGTTCACGACCCTTGGCGACCCGTGCCAGCATTGGGGGGTCATGCCGCAATACCAGCAGGGTCATTTGAGCGATCGCAAATTGATTGCCGTTCGGATGTTTTGACCTATACCACTGAACCTCTAGCGGCAGATTTGTATTTAGCAGGAGATGTGGGGGTTGAGGTGTGGTGTTCTACGGATAAACCCAGTCATGACTTGTGTGCCGTGTTATCAGAAGTGCGTCCCGATGGCAGTGTCTACAATTTGACCCAAGGGTATCTGCACTGTAAAGAAGAGACGCAGTGCCTCCCCAAACAAATTCAACTCCAGCCCACTTGCTTGAAAATTGCCCAAGGGAACGCCTTGCGACTGAGTTTGAGTGCCGCTTGTTTTCCCGCCTATCCGATGAATCCCGGCACGGGTTCACCTCTAGGAAGCGATCGCTTGATGGATGCTCAAATTGTTACGCTGACCGTAAATTGTGGCGGCGATACTCCTTCTCAGTTATTTCTGCCTGTCGTATCACCCGCCAATAAAGCTGCTACTCAGAGCACCTAAGCTAAGCTTAACGGCACTGATATAGCCCTCATCGTTCAAGGCTTGCGGTGGCAGTTCACCCGCATCAACCGCCGCCTGAACCAGATCTTCAGCGTCAAGTTCTCCGCTTTGGTAATCACCGAGAAAATGACCGTAACTCGGAATTCCCTGCTCTTTAAATTCGCCGCGATATGCTGAAGTTACGAGAGTGAAAGGGTCTGTTAGACCGACATCATATTCAGTGTTAGTTATCCCGCCATCATTTTCTGTTGTTACCTGCGCGATCGCAGCAGGCGCGGTTACTGTAGACAGCAGTAACACTGATAAAACACCCATTATTAAACGTTTCATAAAAAAATCTCTAATATCTCCTATCGTTCAGAATAAAAAGAGATTCAAGGGCGTGCATCCGGCAAATGAAATAGTCCTGCGTATGGACTCAACCTGACTTTTCACGGCATCTTGCAAGCTGGACACGCAAAGATTAGCTGGAAAAGCTTTTTCTCTCCCTTGTCTTCCTTGTCCCCCTTGTCCCCCTTCCCCATTTGGGAGTTTCAGGACTTCCCGTGAAAAGTTAGGGACTCAGCGAGTAATTGGCAACTCTGATGTGCCTTGCTGTTGACACAAGACGTTTCCGATTTCTTGCCGGAGACCTCCTTGAAGTACCTCAAGAACTTGTGTAAGTTCAGATAGCCTGTTGAATCATTGCGACAGTTGAGGCGGGATTGTTGACCTCGATGATTAATTTTGCATACTTTTCATTGTTCAGAGTAATGCCAATCACTTTGTGCCGATTATGGACATTCCAGAAGAATAGGTTGCCGTTATTGTAAAATGTCCCGGCTGTGATTACCCCTGGTATGTAAGCACCTACATACTTTCTGATTCCATGCCAACGGTCGTGGATATCGGGTGGGTCAACTTCGGCGCTAACTATGTGGGTGAGGGGGATTTCAAAACGACGCCTGAAAGCCCATAGCTGGTCTAATCCTTTTATCTTAACAATCAAGGTGTTTTCAGTTAATTCAACTTCTGTCATGGCTTTTGCTTCTACTTTTCTATAACCAAAACCTCAATTTCCTTTTTTAATGTATGGCAAGCATCAGGACTTTTTCTTCACCTAGCCGGTTCACTCCAGTGGGTGATTTTAAGCAATCCAGAAGAAAATTAAAATTAAAAAATAAATGGATAACATTACAATCCCCCAAATGGGGGAGTCAATTGGGGGAAGTACAAGTTTCAGCATCTATCAGACTTTGAGAATAGTTTTAAGCTTAACCTTTAGAGGGCAACGCGGCAAAAGGTTTCCAACACTTCAATAGGATGAAAGTAAAAGCTTACTCCGAGAGTGCCCCCGCTTTCCCACTGCCAACTGGTGGATTATTTCTATCATGCTGCAAGAGTCATCTGTTCAATACTCTGCTTAACATCCTAGTTGAATTATTGTCGTTATAGGGAGAGCGCTA
Source organism: Cyanobacteriota bacterium (assembly GCA_040756535.1). Classification (GTDB taxonomy): domain Bacteria; phylum Cyanobacteriota; class Cyanobacteriia; order Cyanobacteriales; family Coleofasciculaceae; genus JBFLZA01. The sequence continues at coordinate 560 of JBFLZA010000249.1, read as the reverse complement.
CTACTCCCTGCGAAATTTATACTGATACGAAGAAGAGATATTCGCAGCCTAAATTCAGGATGAAGGAAAAAAAACTTTATCCAAGTCAATTAAGCAAGGGCTTGTCTTAATCAGATTTTTTATTTTATTAAGAACGCTTCTGATTAATCTAACGAACTACTCTTTCTTAGATTTTTTCTCAGAGTCCTTGTTTTTATTAGAATCCTTGCTTTTCGCAGAGTCTGGGCTTTTTCGAGAATTCTTACTTTCTTGAGGACAGGTGTTCTTGATGCGACTCTTCCAAATCCAACCTGACACCGGAGAACTAATCTCTACCCAACCGCCTTTTTGTTTTCCAGTAACCGTTATCTTAGTTCCTGCTTTAATAACCTCTCCAAGTCTCTTACCAGACTCAGTACGTAGATTGGAGGATTTAATAGCAACAAAACAATCATTTTTTAATTCAGGATTAGACCCATTGGGTTGGGACTGATCAGGATTAGGTTTAGGCTTATTGGGTTGGGGGGTTTCAGATTGTGGCTTATTGGGTTGGGGGGTTTCAGATTGTGGCTTATTGGGTT
>JBFLZA010000248.1:0-11873 GCA_040756535.1 Cyanobacteriota bacterium | reverse complement strand
ATGAAGGGGAAATGCGGGAAGAAGAGGCGGCTCAAGTGGTCAGCGATGGACTCTCAGATAGAGAGTTAGCTGAGTTGGAGAGCTTGAGGCAGGAAAATGAAGCCTTGAAAGCCAAGCTAGAGGAAATCAATCAGCAAAGCGACGCTTTAAAGAATCACTCTATGCGAATGGCGGCGGATTTTGATAATTTCCGTAAGCGGACAGCGAAAGAGAAAGAAGACTTAGAACAACAAATCAAACGAATCACTATCACTGAGTTGCTGCCAGTGGTTGACAACTTTGAGCGGGCGCGATCGCAAATCAAGCCTCAAAACGATGGGGAGATGGGCATTCATAAAAGCTACCAGGGAGTTTACAAGCAGCTGGTAGACTCTCTCAAGCGCCTTGGGGTTTCTGCTATGAGACCGGAAGGGCAAGAGTTTGACCCCAATTTTCACGAAGCCGTGATGCGGGAACCATCGAACGAATATCCAGAAGGAGCGGTGATCGAACAGTTGGTACGGGGATATTTTTTGGGCGATCGCGTACTGCGCCATGCGATGGTCAAAGTAGCATCTGCTCCGGAAACACCGAGTGAGAGTTCGGATGAAACCTCAACCGACTCTCCGAGTTGAACGCCTACTGTACTACCACAGGGTTAAAGTTGCTGCTCTTTGGGATTCGGTGGTAACCTCAAGAGGAGGTACCCCAGAAACCGAATTGGCAGGCTGTATTAATTATTCTTTGTATCAGCCTATAGAAGAGCGCGAGCCAGTATACAAAAAATTTCAGCCCAAGGAAGGCTCGTCCTGGTAACCGCTTCCACTCAAACGCAAACCACTCTGAACACCTTTACGCCGAAGCCCTATGGGAAAAGTCATTGGCATCGACTTAGGCACGACTAACAGTTGCGTCGCTGTCTTAGAAGGGGGTCAACCCATCGTTATTCCAAACTCGGAAGGTGGGCGAACCACCCCAAGCATAGTGGGATTTGGCAAATCAGGCGAGCGCTTGGTGGGTCAACTGGCAAAGCGGCAGGGCGTGACTAACGCAGAAAACACCGTTTACAGCATTAAGCGCTTTATAGGGCGTCGGTGGGATGATACGGCTGCGGAGCGATCGCGGGTTCCATATACCTGTGTCAAAGGTCGCGACGATACCGTCGATGTGCAAATCCGGGGTCGTACTTTCACCCCTCAAGAAATCTCAGCCATGATTCTGCAAAAGCTCAAGGTTGACGCCGAAAGCTTCTTGGGTGAGCCCGTCGAGCAAGCGGTAATCACGGTTCCTGCCTACTTTACAGATGCTCAACGTCAGGCAACCAAAGATGCCGGTACCATTGCTGGTCTGGAAGTCCTGCGTATCATCAATGAGCCGACTGCAGCATCTCTTGCCTACGGACTGGATAAGCAGTCCGAAGAGCAGCGCATCCTCGTATTTGACTTAGGGGGAGGTACCTTTGATGTCTCGATTTTGCAGCTAGGAGACGGAGTTTTTGAAGTAAAGGCAACCTCCGGTAACAATCACTTGGGAGGAGATGACTTCGATAACGTGATTGTTCGCTGGATGATTGAAAACTTCAAGGCAGCTGAGGGGATTGACTTAGGAACCGATAAAATGGCGCTTCAGCGCTTGCGAGAAGCGGCGGAAAAGGCAAAAGTTGAACTCTCTAATATGGTGACGACCTCCATCAATCTACCGTTCATCACAGCGGATGAGACAGGTCCTAAGCACTTAGAGATGGAACTGAGCCGAGCCAAGTTTGAAGAGCTGGCTAGTGAGCTGATTGAAGCAACAATTGAGCCTGTAACCCAAGCGCTGAAAGACTCTGAACTCAAACCTGAGGAGATTGACCGCATTCTATTGGTCGGGGGTTCGACCCGCATTCCAGCGGTACAGGAGGCAATTAAAAAGTTCTTTGGCGGAAGAACGCCAGATAAATCTGTAAACCCAGATGAAGCTGTTGCCCTAGGAGCCGCGATTCAGGGAGGTGTCTTAGGGGGTGAAGTTGAGGACTTGCTGTTACTGGATGTAACCCCCCTATCATTGGGGATTGAGACATTAGGAGAAGTCTTCACGAAAATCATTGATCGCAATACGACCATTCCTACCAGCAAGTCTCAGGTATTTTCCACGGCTACAGATGGACAAACCTCTGTGGAAATCCACGTATTGCAGGGCGAACGGGCAATGGCCCGGGACAACAAGAGCTTGGGCAAGTTTCTGCTCACTGGCATTCCCCCAGCTCCAAGAGGTGTACCTCAAATTGAAGTGTCCTTTGAAATTGATGTCAACGGGATTCTGCAAGTCGCAGCCGCCGATAAAGGAACGGGTAAAGAGCAAAGTATCCGAATTACCAATACGGGTGGATTAAGTTCCAGTGAAGTGGAACGGATGCGCCAAGAAGCCGAGAAATTTGCCGAGGAAGACCGCCGCCGGATTCAATTGGTTGAATTCAAAAACCAAGCGGATAGCCTTTTCTACAGCTACGAAGGAACCTTGCGAGACAATGGTGAATTGATTCGCGAAGACCTCAAAGCTCAAGGAGAGGAGAAAAAGCAGCGGCTGCAAGCAGCACTAGTCGATCCTTCCGTTGATATTGAGAATGTGAAGCAACAACTCGAAGACTTCCAGCAAACGCTGTTTTCCATTGGTGCGGCTGTATATCAGCAAGCTGCGCCCAGTGTAGAGTCGGAAGAAGAATTTATAGAAACTGAGGAGGTATCTTCGACTCCAGAATCTAGCGAACCGTTTGAATCACCTGATCAAGAAGAAGACGATTTAATTTTGAATTTCGATGAGGAAACGGTAACAGCTGACTACGAAGCAGTTGACTAAAGCAACCTTCTCGCAAGGTAAGGTAGCCATTAGTCAGTTTTTCTGCTACACAAGTGATAGATATAAGGGTGATAGTTGAAAACGTCATAGATAGCTTTACTTCAATCACCCGATAGAAAGTCAACCCGCCCGTATTATTTAAGTAACCCAATACAGATCAGCGCTCTATGCCTGACTACTATGAAATTCTTGGTGTCTCTCGTGACGCCGACAAAGAGGAAATCAAGCGTGCTTACCGTCGCCTTGCACGGAAGTATCACCCCGATGTGAACAAAGAACCGGGGGCTGAAGAGCGCTTTAAGGAAATTAATCGGGCTTATGAAGTCCTATCAGAACCAGAAACTCGAGCGAGGTACGACCGCTTTGGAGAAGCTGGTGTAGCGGGTGCGGGAGCAGGCTACCCAGATTTTGGCGATATGGGTTTTGCCGATATCTTCGAGAGCTTCTTCAGTGGTTTTGCGGGTGGGATGGGTCAGCAAGCCACCCGTCGCCGCAGTGGCCCAGTTCGGGGTGATGACCTGCGTTTAGACTTAAAGTTGGAATTCCGGGAAGCCATCTTTGGTGGTGAAAAGGAAATCCGAATCCCTCATTTAGAAAACTGTAACGCTTGTAACGGAACAGGAGCTAAACCAGGAACTCGCCCCCGTACCTGCCCAACATGCAGTGGGGCGGGTCAAGTGCGTCGAGCGACTCGGACACCCTTTGGCAGCTTTACCCAAGTCTCAGTCTGTCCTAGCTGTAACGGTGAGGGACAGGTAATTGAGGACAAGTGCGAGTCTTGTGGAGGAGCAGGTCGCAAGCAAGAAACGAAAAAACTTAAAATTACCATTCCACCAGGAGTGGATAATGGTACTCGTCTGCGCGTTTCTAAAGAAGGCGACGCGGGATTGCGGAGTGGGCCTCCGGGAGACTTGTACGTTTACTTATTTGTTGAGGAAGACGCAGAGTTTCAGCGGGATGGAATTAATATCTTGTCGGAACTCAAGATCAGCTATCTACAAGCGATCTTGGGCTGCCGCCTGGAAGTGAAGACTGTAGATGGTCCAGTGGAGTTAACAATTCCGCCAGGAACTCAACCCAATACAGTATTAACGCTGGAAAGTCATGGCGTACCTAAGCTCGGAAATCCAGTCAGTCGAGGCGACCACCTGATTACAATTTTGATTGATATTCCCACCCGCATCACCCCTGAGGAACGGGAACTGCTGGAGAAGCTGGCAAAAATTAAGGGCGATCGCACGGGGAAAGGGGGTATAGAAGGATTTCTCGGAGGATTGTTTCGCGGATGAGTAACCCAGCAACCTCAACACCCGATGCTCAGCTAGATTTGCGTGGGACGCCTTGCCCGATTAATTTTGTGCGGACAAAACTCCGCTTAGAGCAAATGATTCCGGGGGCATTATTAGAAGTGTGGCTAGACCCTGGAGAACCAATCGAGCAGGTACCGGATAGTTTGGCGATGGAAGGCTACCCCATCGAGTCTGTTGAAGATCGCACAGAGTACTTCGCTCTAAAGATACGTCGTCCCCTAGCATCTGCATGAGCGAAGTATCACCTGACTTCGATGAATTGTTGACCGAGCCGTTACTGGGGACAGTTCTGGCGGTGCAGGCAAACTTCTACCAAGTGCGGTTAGAAAAAGGTTGGCAGGTTGGCAGGTTGGAAGTTGTTAGCGCAGCGGGGCGTAGCCCAGGTTTGGAAGATAAAGTTCAACCTCCAACTCTTCTGTGTACCCGCCGGACGCGGCTGAAAAAAATTGGTCAGCGAGTAATGGTGGGCGATCGCGTTGTGGTAGAAGAGCCCGACTGGGAAGGTGGAAGAGGTGCGATCGCAGAAGTTCTTCCCCGCAAAACTCAGTTAGATCGTCCTCCAGTTGCCAATGCCGACCAAATTCTCCTCGTTTTTGCTTTAGCTGACCCTCCCTTAGACCCGTATCAATTCACTCGATTTTTGGTGAAGGCAGAGTCTACGGGATTGGATGTTCGTTTGTGCTTGAATAAGAGCGATTTAGTCTCAGATCAGGAGTTGGAGGAGTGGAGAAATCGCCTGCAAAACTGGGGTTATGACCCTGTATTTATGAGCGTGTACAAACTTCAGGGACTACAGGAACTCAGCAACCAGCTTAAGGATAAAATTACTATTCTTGCTGGACCTTCTGGCGTTGGCAAATCTAGTCTAATCAATGAGCTAATTCCCGATGTCAATCAGCGAGTGGGAGAAGTCTCCGGCAAACTCAGCAGAGGACGTCACACCACCCGCCATGTGGAATTGTTTGAGCTACCCCGTGGTGGACTCCTGGCAGATACTCCTGGTTTCAATCAACCGGATATTGCTTGTATCCCAGAAGAGTTAATGCAGTATTTTCCAGAAGTACGGCAGAGGTTAGCAACGGGTAACTGTCAGTTTAGCAACTGCTGGCATCGAGATGAGCCGAATTGTGTCGTGCGAGGCGACTGGGAGCGATATGAGTATTATTTGGATTTGTTAGAAGAAGCGATCGCATATCAAACTCAGCTCAACCAACAAGCCGATCCTGAGTCCACTCTCAAGGCGAAAACCAAAGGAAAAGGGCAAACTCAGTACGAACCGAAGCTCGAAACTAAAAAATATCGCCGTCCTTCTCGTCGTACTCAACAGCAAGAGCTAGAGACACTCTATCAAGAGGCGGAAGAATTGTGATTATGGTTCGCTGAGCAACCCAATTGCTTCGTTCTGCTTGCTTCTCCAGACTTCTAGACAGCAAAAATACTTCGTTGCAAAATATCCGCTTAGAATCCGCCGCTGAAAAGACAGGGGATTATCAATCCTTCACAATCTCGTACAAATCTTCTATCAACACCTCAAATGTACGAGCCAATTTGTGTAGGGCAGTAACATCAACGGTTGCCAAACCAGGAGAACGAGCATATACCTTGAGGGCACTGTAACCAACCCCAGAACGATCAGAAACCTCCTTCAGTGTCCAGTCTTTCTCAGTGGCAAGATCTTTAACCCGCAGCCTAACCAATCCCATTGTTGACAAAGGGTACAAATTATACCTTAGTCTGTGTTGCCAGAAGCCGCAGTGGAGTGGTTGCGTAGTGTATATATTCAGGAAAAAGACGTGATCGAAAATTTTTAGCGTTAACCTGCTTGAGAATAATTCCCTTTCCTCAGGACTAATCGCTAGATTAAGGTTATGAGAAAACGTAAAATTGCCAAACTCTGTGCCTGGTCGTTGGGAATCTTCTTTCTGTACACCACCCCAGCTTGTGCCCAAAATACATCAACTCCTTCCCAGCAAGAACAACAACAGTTAACTCAACAACAAATATTGCAGGAACTGCAGAAGGCAGATGTTGTGTACTTGGGAGAAAAACACGACAGTTCAGAAGACCATAAAGCCCAACTGAAAATTCTGCAAGCACTCTATCAGCAGAATCGAAAAATTGCCATTGCGATGGAGATGTTTCAGCGTCCTTTTCAGGCTGTTCTCGATCAATACTTGGCAGGGAAAATAACAGAAGCTCAATTGGTAGAGCAAAGCGATTATGAAGAACGCTGGGGTTTTCCTTGGGAATACTACGCACCAATCCTGCGCTTCGCTAAAGCCCATGAACTGCCAGTTTTAGCGTTGAATACCCCTACGGAAGTAACCCGTAAAGTTGCCCGTAGTGGATTAGAGAGCTTAATAGCCGATGAGCGCAAGTATATTCCACCCCTTTCAGAAATTCGGACGGATAACGCCGAGTACCGTCAAATGATTCAAAACATCTACGAACAGCATCATCAGGTAGGACATGGCAACAGTACCAGCTTTGAGCGATTTTTCACTGCACAGGTGCTGTGGGATGAAACTATGGCCGAGACAATTGCCCAATTTCTGAAAGCCAACCCGGACTATCAAGTGGTGGTATTAGTGGGGAAAGGTCATATTGTTTATGGCTACGGCATTCCCAGTCGCGTTGCTCGACGCCTAAACAATATTCAGAACAATCAGTTAGTACAGCGTTCAGTCTTGTTTGGTCTTCCGGAAGAAGAACAATTTACAGGAGAAAACGCGATCGCTGATTACTTTTGGACCCACTAAAAAAGAATTATGAATTCTGAATGGGGTTGTAGTTTCCATCCCTCTTTTAGGTGGAGATTACATGCGTAGGGGTACAAATCTCCCTCCAAGTCGAAATTAGAAATTTTTCATAATTCATAATTTCTAATTCATAATTTCTAATCCTTGCTCTGCTGTTGCAGCCAGTCTTGCGGAAATAGAGACACTCTCATTCACGCTAGTAGAAGTCAATGAGCTAGTTAGGCTCTCTTGTAACAAATAATTCACGAGCTTGATTAGCTCTTCAGGGTTACAAGGCTTAGAAAGGTAGGCATCGGCACCTTGCTTGATTCCCCAGTAGCGATCGCACTCTTGTTTCTTGTTGGAACATATTACTACAGCTAGCTTCTGAGTTTTTTGATCAGATTTGAGCCGCCTACAGACTTCGTAGCCGTTCATCCTCGGTAGAATGATGTCCAGAATTACCAAATCCGGGGAATAACGCTGAGCCATTTCCAGCGCTTCTACGCCGTTATCAGCGAAAATAAAATTTAACCCAGTATTTTTGAGGATTTTAAAGACGATCAATTGTTGTATTAAATCGTCATCTACTACTAAAATCGTACCCATAAATATTGATCTACCGCAGGTACGGCTCAGTTAAAGGTGTTTATTAGATTATAAAATTTTTTTGTATCAAAGAACACTAACTTCTGATGAAAATCATATATTTTTATTAAATTTTCCAAGAATAAGAGACATATATGGTATTACCTTCAATGCTGAAGGTACAAATTAGCAAGTTAACTGAATCAGCGAATATTGTTGCGTTATCAGTAATGTTAAATGCACTGCATGAAGGGTTGGAACACACTCACCAGTTCAGGGCTACTGGCAACAAGGGTAGGAAGCGATCGCTTTCCATAATCTTGCCCAACTTCAAGAGGAAAAATCGGTTGGCTATCCAACGGCACCCAAGCGCCATTAGCCGCTTGTACAATCACCCAAGCTCCAGCTATATCCCAAATTTTGGGAGTCGCCTCCACACCTCCCAACGCAGCACCACTGGCAATCGTCAGGAAATTGTAACTAGCAACACCTAGCATCCGAATTTTGCAGGGGAAGGGTTGCTGCATGACAGAGGTACTACGGGAACATAAATTGAAAAAGTGGTTGTTGCTAGGAGAATCAGGGCTACTGTTGATCGGACGCCCGTTGAGAAAGGCACCGTCTTCTATATCGGTTATTCCAGATTCACCCTGCAAAAAGCCATGAAACGTTTGTCCGATTGGGGGGAAATGAACCAACCCAAACACGGGTGTTCCTTGATACAGCAACCCCAGCGAAATTCCCCAAATCGGAATTCCCCGCGCGAAGTTCGTGGTGCCATCTAGAGGATCGATAATCCAGCACCATTCGCTATCGGGAAATATGTGTTCCGCTTCTTCACTCAAAATCCCGTGACTGGGGAATTGAGTGGTTATTGCTTCTCGAATGGTTCGATCTGCCCAATGATCCGATTGCGTCACCAAAGAGCCATCCACCTTTGATGACGCCTCTACCTGTCCAAAATCCTGCAAAAGCTGGCTACCAACTGTACTAGTTGTGGTTTTCGCAAAATCGAGTACAGAAGTCCAAAAATCATTCATCGTATTTCTCCGAAATACCCCAACCTTAGAGGATGGGGCAGTTGATTCAGTCTAAGTCACCTTCCATTACCGCAGCGATCGCTGCTTTTGCATTATCCCGGAATTCTTGGACATTAACTCGATTCAAAAACCAAATTGCTAGAAGCATTCCCACCGCTTGCAATCCGAACACCAAACCATAAGACAGGACGGGTGAACCAAACAGAAATTTACCCACGCTGAGAACCACACCACCGCTAGCAACTGCAGTGCCGCGTGCCAGCGCTTGAGCCAATCCCCAAGCACCTACAAACGTACCTGCTGTTTCTGCTGCCGTTAAATCCAACATCAAGCTGAGTGAGCCTGTGGTAACAATACCCGTAGCCAAACCGAATACGATCAGCGCGGCTTTAAGCAAGCTCTCATTTCCAGTAAATCCTGCCAGAATAATCAAGACAAAGCAGCCAGCAACAGCGGCACAGCCCACTTGAGTGGTTTTCCGCTTACCCAAACGGGGAATAATGAAAAAGCCAGTAGCGCTCAAGCTGATTAACAACCCTATCGCCCAATAGGTATTGAGGAGCGAGGTTTCTGGAATTGACATCCCAAACACTTCACCGCCATAGGGCTCCAAAACCGCCTCCTGTAGAAACAAGCTGAGAGTCATTACCACCAAAAAGGTGAAAAATAGACCCGTTTGCCGACTAGCGGTCAAAATTTTCAAGGCTCTTCCCAAGGTAATTTTGTCTTCTCGATTCACTAGGGTTGACCGGGAGGAGTAGCGGGAATACTTCTTTTCCACCCCAAGCGTTGCGATAAAGGCTAGTGCCAAAACAATGAGCGGAACGACCACAAATAATCCATTGATGGAGGAGCGGACAAGTTCGATGGAGGTGTCAATGTTATCTAAAGGCTTCAGCAAAACTTTACTGCTAATTCCCCCTATCGCCAATCCCACAGTCATCATTGACCAAACAATACCAATGAGTTGACCCCGGTTGTCTTCATCAGAGATATCGACCAACAGGGCAAAAAAGGGAGTGGAACTCAGACTGAGAGCCAGACCATATAGGGCTAAAAGTAAAGCCAGAAGCGCAGTCGAGGCGATGATTGGGGTTGTCCATACCCAGCTTCCAGAGGCTTGCACAAGCTCCCCCAATTGCCAGACAACCTGCACGGATAAAGACAAGATTAGGGTAAATAAAGCCGCTCCAATCCAGACATAACCCGTGCGATGCTGACCAAACAGAGGTTTGGCGTCAGACATCTGCCCAAACCATACTCGTACTGGGGCAACAAATTGAGAAATTGCTAGGACTATGGATGTAACGGCTGCTGGGATAGCCAGCTCAGTGATCATCACTCGATTGAGTACTCCTACCGTTAGAACCGTTAGAATACCCAATCCCATTTGAAACAGACCGAGCCGGAACATGGTCAGTAGGTTAATTTTGGGTCGTGCCTTGCCCTGCGTGATGAGATCGGGAGGGGAAGAATTAGGGAAATCACTGCTTGCCATAGCTTTTTTTTAGGCGATCGCTTGCCGAACTCTGTATTTTATTCCTTCCTCTATCTAAAGTTACACGTTTATTGCTATCGCTATCGGATTGAGTTGACAGTGGCACCACTACCAGGAGCAGTGTCCCTAAACGGCGAGCAACTCCTAGCTGCATAACGCTGCTGAAGCAAACACCCTATGGTCTTACTTGCAAAGACGGTGTGGAATGCAGGTTATCTAGAGGATACAACTTTAAATCCCGAAGCTCTTAGGATTACAGCCGAGCCTTTGCGTACTGTTAAGGTTGTTGAAGACCCAGGCGCATTAGGGCGATCGGGATTATCCATCGGTTCCTGAAGACTGTAAGAATGAGCTCCATTCCTCCAACTTGTTGTGCAGATACCATTGCGACAGGTAACTCGACCCCCATTTAACTTAATGCAGTTCCCCTTGGAATCGCACCCGTAGTAACTAAGGTTTCCCGTTCCATTTACTCCTGACCAAGAATTAATATTGCTAATTGTGATTGTCCACTCGCCATTACTGATGATTCGTGAGTTAATCGAGTTTTGGGATTTTTCCTGCCCAATGACCTGCATCTTGGTGATGATGGATTCTCGTCGAGTTTTGCCACAAGGTTCGGCGCTTTGGCAATCATTAATTGAGACGGTTTCATAAAAGGCACGCACTCTCTTGTTTAAGAACCTTGTTTCGTTTGCACAGATTTCAAAATCTGCACCAACTTGATACTCAGTGCCGTTTCCATCGACCAGCGTGACATAGCACATGAGGTCGCCATTGACCATGCGTTTGACTGTGCCAACTGTTGGTCGTTTGCCTGAGGCTTGCTTGGTTTGGTCAGTTTTAATTTGAATATCTGCTTGAGTGTTCGCCAAAGCATTGGTCTGAACTGGCTCGATAGTATTTGCTCTAGCTGTCTTAGCGGTATAGCTGTATGCGTTATCGCAGCTTATCGCAATCGAGCAAATAGTGATCGCAAGGGTTGGAATTAGCTTGTTCATCAACATTTCCTCAACACTAGGGTGATATAGCAAAAGGCAGAAGGCAGAGGGCAGAAGGCAGAAGGGAAAAGATTAACTGGTCAAGGTTTCAGTATTTTGCTTTGTCCTAATCGCCTTGGCGACTGCTATAACAGTCAATTATCGGCAGCTTATTGGCTCGCTGCTGTTTCTTTTTGGGGTTTTGAACTGGTTAAAAAAGCTCCTACCAGCATAGGAGCAATAATGACGTGCCTCAGGTGAAGCAGAATGTTTTAAGCGGCGGTAACGATGTGAGCTAGCTCTACCAAAGCTTGCCAGGTGTCATTACTGATAACGCCGTCTGCGTTGCTCAACTTACGATCCTTCTGCAAGGCTTTCACCGCATCTTCTGTGCGCGAACCAAAATCACCATCAACTATTCCTTTATAAAAGCCGCCCTTTTTCAGGACTTGCTGTACTCTTCCAACCAAGTCACCATGACTACCACGGTGCAAACTCGGCTTCTCGAATAGCGAGCGAGTGCGTAGGACGTACCAAGTCTTGCCGCCAACAACGCCATCCTGTTTGAGGAAGTATCGATACTGAATAATTTTGACAGCACGTTCGGTATTGGGGCCAAAAATACCATCAACGGCTATTTGCTTACGGTCACCAAATTCATGGTTCAAGAGTTCTTGCAATTCTTTTACTTTTGAACCTTGGGAACCATTTTGTAGGATGGGATCGACTTGGACTGTTACGGTATTTGACATGAAAGTTCTCCTTTGAGATGATAAATTACATCGCTACCTAACTGGCGGGATAATTAACTTCAGTTTGGCTGGGTATTAGGTGTCTTTGAAATTGCTGTAAAGGTAACAATGCCGTGGGTAGCTGATATGTGAATCTTCAAGCTCTTGTTG
>JBFLZA010000247.1:0-11875 GCA_040756535.1 Cyanobacteriota bacterium | reverse complement strand
TTGTTCTTTTAATCCAAAATTTTTGAATGATAAATCTAATACCAGAAAAGATGCGGTCAATTTTAACCGCTTACATTATCCCATGAAAAAATCTGATGGGCGTTTTCTGGTGCAACTTGTAAGGGAAGTATTTGATGAAGCCATTATGGCGGTACGTTCAGGACAATATCTATTTTTTCTATTGATAAAGAGGGAAATGGATAAATTCTGAGTTTTTGCGATCGCTAAGCTTTGCTTTATCCAACGACCAATTTTATGACAATCACTATTCGCCCCCTCCTATGACTACAGTTGGGGCAGTAATGATATCCATATTTCCTATTTTTTACTTCATCATTCATGCTTTTGTCAATACTAATAATCTAATAAGTGAATTAAATAAACAAAAGCAGCTTTTCACTGGTCATTTTTGATTTTTTTTACTAAAATATCGTCTTTTATTTAATCTCTGGTCATAGTTTAAAGAATTGATAAAGTTTTGATGAATCTAATGACAATTAGATAATTCTTAATTAAGAATAGGGTTAAGAATAGAACAAATCTTCTTAGATAAGTTGAATATTTAAAGCTTATCTAAGTTAGATAGAAGAGTTGTTTTCACCTCATTATTGAGATAGTAAAACAACCTCCTGTTCAGGGTAAACCGACTGAAAAACGGCCGTCTACTACCAGCGAAAAATTCACAAACGCTTGTGTTCAGCGATATGTAGAAATGCTGACTTTCGCGAAGTATTTCTATATAAAACCCGTAATCACAAGGATTTACCATGCAAAACCCAACGGCTTCTCACAAAAGCCTAGTGTTCATTGACTTCCAACTAGCCAATACTAACGAGCTGATCGAGGGCATAGCACCGGGAGTCAGAATAATTTTCCTCGATGCAACAGAGATGGAGTCGCGCAAATCACCGAAGCGCTTACCCGAACCATCCAGGTTTCCAGTATCCATATCGTTCTCCACAGACAAGCTGGAAGCTTGCAATTGAAGCCAATCTAACTCAACTAACCACCCCTAACAACGGATACCAATTTCATTAAATAGTGCTACAGTTTCACCCCCCTAACCCCCTTGCCAAGGGGGGACAAGAAAACTATTTGTAGCAAGAATTTCGGAGATTGGTATTACCTACACTGCATCCGTGCAATCGTGAGCAAAAGCCTTAAGTTGCGATATCAATATCCTGCTTTCCGGTTGCGATGTCGATGCTAGTGCAACAGCAACCTTTTTGCAAAACGAGGAAAAAGGAAAACGGTTTTTGCCAAGCTAGCTCAATCTTACCGATCACTACTTTACCTACGTTTAAGGTCATTCGTTCTTAGTCGTTGGTCATTAGTCATTGCCAACTTACTAATGGCTCATGACTAATGACTATCAACCAATGACCCAAGAAAAAGAGAGGAGAGTCAGTTTCTTTGTTTGCTACTCCCTCTCAGGTCAAGACAAATAATACATAAGGACAATTTACCATGAGTATCATTACAGTTACGTCCACTGCTGACAGTGGGCGAGGTTCTCTTCGAGAGGCGATCGCTATTGCTCAGTCAGGAGATACGATTCAATTCGCCTCGACGCTTGCCAATCGAAGCATTACACTCACTTCGGGTCAACTTACACTCAACAAAAACCTGACGATTGATGGTGCTGGTGCAGCTGGTTTAACCATCAGTGGGAATAACGCTCACCGCGTATTTGATGTCCTCTCAAACTCCTTCACCCTCCGCAATCTTACTGTCGCCAATGGCAAAACCACGGGTGTTGGTGAAGACGGTGCAGGAGCGGGAATTCGGACAGCAAGCAATACCTCATTAATCGTCGAAAACAGCCTGTTCCAAAACAACAGCGCCAACGGCACAGGCGGCGGTGCGATCTTTGCGGGTTTCAGGAGCACCAATACGGTAAGTGGCAGTAAATTTATCGGCAATAGTACGGGCGGTAATGATGCATTGGGTAAAAGCGAGCGAGGCGGCGGTGCGATCGCAGTTAAAAGTGAAAGCCAGCTCACGGTTACGGGTAGTGACTTTAGTAATAACAAGGGTATTAACGGCGGGGCAATTAACACCTTGTTGAGCGGTTTGAAAGTCGAAAGCTCAGTCTTCAAAAATAACGACTCAACACCCGGTGGAGCTTTCGGTCCCCAGACAAAGGGGTACGGCGGTGCGATTTTCTCCGATGGGGCTAATGGGAAGATTATTGAGATTGACAACAGTCGATTTGATGGCAATCGCGGCGCAGGCCAGGGGGGAGGACTGTTTCTATTCGGTTACGCCTCAGACAAAGTCATCGTTGAAGATAGCACCATCATCAATAATGCCGTCGTTAGCGATACCAAAGGAGATTCTTTGGGTGGCGGACTTCGGGCAAGTGGTGGAGCATTGGAAATTAAAAACACCACTGTTGCCAACAATAAGGCGCTGCAACAGGGTGGTGGCTTATGGGTGGGAAAGGCGACACCCGTTACCATTAGCAACAGTAGCTTCTACGGAAACCGAGCCGAAACGGCTGATGGCACAGGCGGTTTGGGTGGAGGAATTGCCTTAATTAATGGCTCTAGTCCCACAAAAATTATCAACACCACCGTTGCCAACAATTACGCTGGCTTTCAGGGTGGCGGATTTTTGGGAGGTGGTACGTCCACGACGCTCACCAATTCGATTGTTGCTGATAACGTAGCGAACAATGGGGGCAAAAATTGGAACGTTCAGCATCAAACGACCAAGCAATTCACCGATGGTGGGGGGAACTTTCAATGGTCAGACCTTAATCTCAATGACGTAAAGGTTACAGCAGGTGTTACTCTCAAAGACCCTCAACTGCGAGCTTTTAGCGACAATGGCGGTGCCCTGCAAACGCCACCCCAACCAGGCGATCCTGCGGTTACTGTTGGTGCAGTTGCTCCCCTGAGTACTGCGTTGGGAAGTAGCAGCCTCCCTATGTATGGTACGAGCGGAAATGATAGCCTCCTCGGCGGTGTGACGCATGAAATCCTCAAAGGCTTCAGTGGCAATGACACTCTTGATGGTGCTGGTGGAAACGATACCATCTATGGTGGAGCAGGCAGCGATCGCCTTTTGGGTCAAGCTGGAAACGACTCTCTCCTTGGCGGTATCGGCAATGATAATCTCGTCGGTGGCACAGGGAACGACTTCCTCAATGGTGTTGATACCGCCACTCATGCTGGAAAAGGCGAGATTGATCAGCTCACAGGTGGCACTGGAGCTGACCGATTCATTCTTGGGGATACTACTAAGGTGTTCTACAATGACGGCGTCATCTCCTCCTCAGGTCAGACTGACTATGCCAACATAGCCGATTTCAACAAGCTCGAAGACAAAATTGTCCTGCGTGGGTCAGCAAGTTCTTATCAGCTTGGGGAGTTACCCACGGGTACGGGTCTTTATTATGCAACGGGTCAGACGACCAACGAGCTGATTGGTGTCGTTACGGGAGTGTCACCAACCCAGCTCAATCTCACCGCTAGCTACTTTACTTACGTTTAGACTCGATTTAGAAGCGGGACTCTTTTAAGGCAGTCCCGCTGTCCTTGCGTGCGGGGTTTGAGCTTTCACTGACCGAACTCGACCCTTGCCTGCTCAACAATGTCAACCGTAACCCTGTCCAACTCAGCTTCACGAGCTAACTGCTCAATTCGTTGCCGAGCTTGAGCACGAACGAAAAAGGGAATATTTTTTAACTTGGCTTTTGCCTCAGGCGTCCATTGCAGGACATCTGTAAAATCAGATCTGTTCATGTTTGCAATTCCCAGCGATCGGCAATTCGCTTTTTTTTTCAGCTAATGATTATTTATTCTACTGCTATTTTTTAACTCAACTCGCTCGGACTTAATAACAAATAACACGAATATTCCCCGTTTAATTTTCAAGGGCGGGTAGCGGTTATTTGTATTATTTTTTGAAATTGATAATACTACAATTTCTCCTAGAAAAATGCATTGTATATCTTGCCCCAATACCCTTAAAAATCGGCACACCTAGAGAAACAGAAATCGGTAGTATAAAAAATATCAGCTTGATAACTGAGTTAATTATTGGCGCTACATAGCTTGATTGTAATTATTAAATTTTTCTTTACAAAATTGGACGGTATGGCTATATAATCTTTACTAAACAGAGCGGTTTATAGGTTATAAAATCAGCAATAATTTTTGCATTTTTTGAACCGATGCTCCTCACTAATAGTGATTCATCGGTAGGGAAGTTATTGATCATGAATGATGTACTAATTAACGATGAAGGAATTGTCTCAGATGTCAATGATATAGCAGATAATTTGATTGGCAATAGTACGAGGGACACAATTGGGCGATCGCTTGCAGCACTATCCCCCCCAAGCTATAAAATTTGGAGTTTCGTTGCCAGCTCTAGTAGCCTTAGTGCCTGTACTTCCTTAGAGTTTCCCCGCACCACCACAGAAACTGGCAACACTCTTGAAACCGCTACAAAATCAGTGACTTTTAGCGACACAATAACAATTTTTGACTTCGCTCTGCAAAGACAAAGGGAAAATGCTAAGTTAGCCTTAGAGCAGAGGCAGGCAGTGGCCAAATCGCAAGCCTATGATAACAATGGCTTTCGTGTAATAAGAGCTACTGACGGCCTGTCGGAGTGGATTGATACCGAAACCGCATCCCTTGGTAATACGTTCAGGGTTTACCCTGGCGTTTTGATCATGGATGAAGTAGAACGATGTAGTTGGCAATGCTCTAAACAGTTGGAAGTGATTTTCTACCATCTGTTAGCAGAGCGGCTTCCTCTGTTCCCTAGCGAAGCGTTTGCGCTATTGGGGATGCGTAGTAGCCAAACTGAGGGGCGACACTACTCTAGCAAGCAACAAGCCAATAGCCTAAAATCCAAAAACGCAAGAGATACATGCTGTAGGCTCTGAGATTTCGTTGGGTAGTCGTTTACCCAGATAAAACCCACAGGATTAGGAATAATCCTAATTAGCGATCGCAGATTACAGGTGATAAGAAAACCGCTGCGTTACTGGCAAAGTCGAGAAGGTATTTCTGAGGGGAGACCTGATTTGGAGATGGCGATCAATAGCTCAGTCGAAAAGACAACGGAAGGTAGTAAAAACGCTCAGCGTCCGGAGTCTTCTAAGTCTTTCCCCAAAAACCGTCTACCGGATATGCTGGTGAGAACCTATCTGCAAATGACAGATTGGTCTCAATTCCACCCAGCCTATCTTAATTACTTGGACGGCATCAAACTCATGTGCATGGGAACGCCGGATGTTGCTTTTTATCGGTTTTTACATACTGCTATTGGTAGGCAGTGGCATTGGCGGGATCGGCTATACCTGTTGGATGAGGAAATTGAGGCACTTTTGTTAGACCCAGGAACGAGTGTTCACGTTTTGTATGTACAAGGCGCACCCGCTGGATATATTGAACTGGTGCAGCGCAAGGAAGGATCGACAGGCCGTTTCTTCTCCACTGAGATTGTTTACTTTGGTCTGAGACCGAGTTACATGGGTCGCGGTTTAGGCAAGCATTTACTGAGTCATGGCATTGCCTACGCTTGGAATAAAGGCACTCAACGATTATGGCTACATACCAGTAACTTGGATGGTTCCCAGGCGTTGGATAACTACATCAAACGCGGTTTCAAAATTTACAGAGTTGAGAAAGAGCCAATGCCAGAACACTATCTTCAGCCTTAATGCCTGAGAAAGCGCCAGGTTATAACAAAAGGCAGAGGGCAGAGGCGCGATGAGCAGAAGGGATGCATATTGACGGGTCAAGGTTTCAGAATGGGGATTTGTCCTAATCACCTTGGCGACTGCTATATAATCTAAGCGGTAGCATGGTAATTTGCTGTTGAGAAAGAGGCAGTGCCAGAATATTTCTAGCCTAAATATATCTTTTAACGAGTAATGCTGAAATCTCTCAGATTTGCTGCCGCTGCATTTGTAGTCTTACTGGCATTGACAACGGCGTGTTCCTCTAGCGATCAATCTCAAGATACCTCAAACTCTCAAGGCTCGAACCTAGCATCTGCACAAACCAATTCCTCAAACTTAGCAGCAGCAATGGCGTTAGCTAGTCATCTCAAGGAGATTGACGCAAAATTTTATGGGACTCATTGGTGTCCCTACTGTACCAAGCAGAAGGAACTATTTGGTAAAGAGGCGTTCCAGCAAATTAACTATATTGAGTGCGATCCCGCTGGAAAAAATGCACAACCCGAGGTTTGTCAAAAGGCTAATATAGAGGGGTTTCCTACATGGGAAATTAATGGGAAGCAGTATGCTGGATTGCAGTCTTTACAGCAACTTGCAGATATATCAGGCTATGCAGGCGATCGCAATTTCAAAAACTAGTGATGATTGAATCAGGATTGCCGTCTTGGCGAGACTGAACTACATAGCGATAAAGGCGATCGCGATTTTAAAATGAAGTGCGATCGCACTTAGCTCCCTTAACAAAATTTCCTATGCAGATGGATGAGGTGCAGCCGGGAAAAGTTAAAGATTACAAAAATTTCTAGCCAGAGAATAAAAAGAGTTAATGAAGTTATCCATTTTAGGAGTACTTTAATTTAAAAAATATGCCAATAATTAAAACATAATTTTTGGCATTATTTGAGTGTGACCCTGCTGGGAAAAACGCACAACCCGGACTCTGCCGCCAATTGAATATTAATAGCTTTCCCACCTGGGAAATTGACGGGAAGTTGTATTGTCAAGGCGGATGTTCGTTGAACAAACTTGCCGATGTATCCGACTATAAAGGTTATAGCGAGTTTTGAGACAAAATTCTAAGGTTATAGCCCCTAATACCAATGAATTAATACCATGACACGAACCAAAAACTTCAATTCATTCTTAGTTGGACGCAATCGCCCCAAGTTTTTACTGCCTGGGTTGCTCTTCATAGGAACGGTTCTCCTAATCTTGGCTGTTAGCTTTATCCCTTGGAATGACTTATTATTGCCGCTACAAGACCTTGTCTTTTCTATAGAAGAAACCTATAAGGAATGGCTAAGCACTCAGAATACTAAGAACCCGATTTTCTTAATTCTATTTGCTTTTATTGGGGGTTTAATAGGCAGCATCTCTCCTTGCCACCTCGGTCTTTTAACCGTGAACCTGACCTATATCGGTACTCGTGAGTTTACCTCTTACAAAGATGCTTTTCTCAAAGCAGGAGCATTTGTGCTGGGAGTAGTAACAGTTCTCAGTATTTTGGGGTTGTTTGCGTCCTTTGCGGGTACTGTAACCGTTCGATACAGTGGCTATTTCAGCATCGCCGTAGGCAGCATAATTTTGCTCATGGGGCTTACGCTCTTAGGAATTATACGCTTATCCTTACCCCAAGTGGGTGTGGCATTGCCGATCACAGGCCCCTATAGCGCAGGATTGACATTTGCACTTGTCAGTTCTCCTTGCAGTAGTCCTGTCCTTATTGCAATTCTGAGTGCTGCTGCCGATACAGGTTCCCAATTTCGAAGTGTACTCACGATGGTTAGTTATGCCCTGGGTACAACGGCGATTATTTTCCTCGCTAGCTTGTTTACAGGTTTCGCCAAACAAACCCGTACTTTGTTGAATTATTCTGAATGGATTGTGCGTATAGGGGGGGGACTGTTGATTGTGATGGGAGGATTTTACTTAGTCAATGGTATTCGCTGGGTCGTCTTAATGCTACAAAACCGTTAGTTTGCCGATGTTTGGGGTGGAGCACAGAGGATAAGGGAAGATAATGCCGTGTCCCTACAACTGATAGGTATGGAACTATACAGCGAATTGGTATGAGTGGGTGTTACAAGAGCGATCGCAGGTTTTTTTGGATATGCGATCGCTTTTTTGTTTCATTAGGCTCAATGATATCGAAGCCGTTAATATCGGAATAGTATTTTTTTAACCCAGAGGTCACAGAGGTCTTCGCAAAGGAGCGCTGAGATTTTGGAGCAAAATTTCAGCTAATTCCAATGCAAACGGAAATAGTAGGGCTGGATATGACACTCAATATATATAGTGTGATACTCAAATTAATTCCACTTGTGTAAAGTAAAGGCAGGTGTGACCGATAGCAAAGCTGCCATGCTTAACAAACCCAGATTCAAAAGCTGTTTTCATATTGAAGTTCTCGAATCGGGGGTATTTTTGCTATCTGAAAAAGATTCTTTCTTCCTCGATGGCAATCTTTATCAGCTGTTAGCGCCATTAATGAAAGGTCAGCATACCGTTGATGAGATTATCGAACAATGCCAAGACAAAGCTTCTGTAGCAGAAATTTATTATGCTTTAATGCTCATGGAGCAAAAAGGCTATATCGTTGAAGCTCAGGGCGAGCTGTCATCGGAAGTCGAAGCTTTTTTAAATATATTGGATGTTGATACAACAGAAGCTATTAATCGCTTAAAATCCACTAAAGTTTCAGTGAGAGCTTTCGGGAAAGTTGACCAACAAGAATTTAGATCTACCCTGAAACGACTCAATATTGAAACTGCTGAAGATGGAGATATAGAAGTTGTTCTGACTGATGACTATCTTCAGAATGGGTTGGCTGAATTTAACCAAAAAGCATTGCAATGCGATCGCCCCTGGATGCTTATAAAACCTGTGGGAACAATGATTTGGATCGGCCCTATATTTTATCCAGGGAAAACGGGGTGTTGGCAGTGTTTAGCGCAACGTTTACAAACCAACCGACCCGTTGAAACATTTATCCAAACCCAAAAAGCAAGCTCAACAGCTTTCTCCACCTCTGTTGCCTCTCTTCCTTCTACACAGCAAACTGGGCTAAATCTAGCCGCAACGGAAATCATCAAATGGATTGTTCAGGGAGACAATAAACCGATTGAAGGCAAATTAGTTACCCTTGATACGATATCTTTAAAGATAGAAAACCATATCTTGGTTCAGCGTCCTCAATGCCCTAGCTGCGGAAAATTATGTAAATTTAACAGTGACCCCTTACCCGTTATTCTAGAAAGCTGTAAAAAGACATTTACCTCTGATGGTGGACATCGTTGCTTTTCGCCAGAAGAAACCCTTAAAAAATACGAACATCATATCAGCTCAATTACTGGAGTCGTCCACTCATTAAATCAGAAACAGCAGCTCGATCAGGAAGTGATGCATAGTTATTATGCTGGACATAACTTTGCGATGATGTTCGACAGTTTGTACTTCTTGCGGCAAACGGTTCGAGGTAGGAGTGGTGGCAAAGGCAAAACCGATATTCAAGCTAGGGCAAGTGCTCTTTGTGAAGCGATTGAACGATATTCAGGCGTCTTTCAAGGAGATGAAATTAGGCATACAGATACCTATAAGAATATGGGGGATGTAGCGATTCATCCTAATCGTTGCCTGGATTTTAGCGAAGACCAATATAAAAATCGTGAATCATGGAATGCGACATCTCCCCGCACTCAAACAGTTCCGGAACCCTTTGATGAAGAACAGGAAATTGAATGGACACCTGTTTGGTCTTTAACTCATCAACAATTTAAATATATACCAACAGCTTATTGCTATTACGGCTATCCAACAAAGCAAAATCCTTACTGTTGGGCAAACTCCAATGGCGCAGCAGCAGGAAATACCAAAGAAGAGGCAATTTTACAAGGCTTTATGGAATTAGTAGAGCGAGATGGTGTAGCTTTGTGGTGGTATAACCGGGTGCAGCGTCCGGCGGTAGATTTAAAGAGTTTTGATGAACCGTATTTACAACCCATAACTGATTGTTACCGCCAGCTTAATCGAGAGATTTGGGTGTTGGATCTCACCACGGATTTAAATATTCCCACTTTTGCCGCTATTTCTAGGCGAATAGATACAGAAATAGAAGATATCGTTTTTGGTTTTGGAGCGCATTTTGACCCCAAAATTGCAATTCTTCGAGCAATAACTGAGACAAATCAAGTCTTGCCTGCTGTTTTAAGTGTTGCCGCTGATGGTAGTACTCACTACCGCTTCGATGACCCCATTGCTATAGACTGGTGGAAGACGGCAACAGTCAAGAACCAGCCTTATCTGATGCCCGATACTAAGGTTAAACCCAAGATTTATAGTGATTATCTCCATCTGTGGAATGATGACTTATGCGAAGATGTCATAAATTGTGTACAGATTGCTGAAAAACAGGGGATGGAAGTATTAGTTTTAGATCAGACACGTCCTGATATTGGATTAAATGTGGTGAAGGTTATCGTTCCTGGAATGCGCCACTTTTGGAAACGATTAGCACCTGGACGGCTTTACGATGTTCCTGTAAAATTGGGTTGGTTATCGGAGCCACTCAACGAAAATCAGCTCAATCCGTTTCCGATGTTTCTTTGACATAAGTCAGGAGTCAGGAGTCAGGAGTCAGGAGTCAGGTTGAAGTAAATCAGGGGGCAGGGTTGAGATGCCAGCAGCGTTCATACTTACTTTAAAACAGAATATTTCTGTAATTGAGGAATCTAGCGATCGCATTCTGATTCAATCCCCTCGCATCAAGGGAAATATTCCTCAATACACGCTGAATATAGAGCAAGTATCCCCAGGATTAAGGGCTGCTATCCAAACTCTAGCTGCTGATGGTGGTACTGAGGAAGAACTCAGTGATTTAGTGCTACAAACGGCTGGTTTTTCAGAACTGCCCAAGTTTTACTACTACCTACAACAGTTTATTAATCTAGGCATCATCTGTTATACCGTTTTTTGTGAGGGATTACCCTTAGCAATTCGGGTTCCCCTTCACCCTTCTGATCAATTTGAGTTGAGAGAAGCAGCAATAGACCAAAAATATGCTTTATCGCGTTTTGCCTATTGCCACAAAAAACAAGAACATCTGGTGCTGGAATCTCCCTTATCCCGTGCAGAGATTATTTTACCGGATTGGAAAGGAGCAGCGCTGATTGCTGAACTTGTGAAACCTCAAACTTGTCAGGAACTCTGCAATAAAATACCTGGGATTTCTCAAAAGGCGATACAGCTATTTTTTAGCTTGCTATTGAGTTCCAAAATGCTGGAAGAAGTCAAAGAAGATGGTAAGTTGAAGGAAGAAGACAACGAGAACTTGGTGTCATGGGAATTTCATGATTTGCTGTTTCATGCCAGAAATAGAAAGGGGAGACACAGCAATCCTGCCGGAAAGACATTTCGTTTCTTAAACAAGATTCCCCAACCTCCCATGGTGAAACCCCAGGTTTCCAACGACATCATTGAGCTATACAAGCCAGATATCCAAAAACTTAAACAGGAGGATTATCCCTTCACTTGGGTTTTGGAAGAGAGGAAGTCAATCAGGAGTTACAAAGATGAACTAATAACCGATAAACAACTTGGAGAATTTCTTTACCGTTCGGCGAGAAATAAAAGAATAATAGCTAAAGATTATGGGGAATGTACCCACAGACCTTACGCTAATAGTGGAGGTCGTTATGAGTTAGAAGTGTATGTAATCGTCAATAGTTGTGATAATCTTGCTTCAGGGATTTACCACTACGATGCGGAAAATCATCAGCTCGGTAGACTGACGGGGAGAAACAGTCATGTAGAGGCGCTGTTAGAAGAGGCATATTTTGCGACTGGCAAATCCTGTCTGCCGCAGATTTTGTTCGTCTTTGCCGCACGGTTTCAAAGACTGGCGTGGGTTTATGAGTCTGTTGCCTATTCTCTCATCCTCAAGGATGTGGGTTCCTTGCAGCAGACGATGTACCTGGTGGCAACGGCGATGAATCTTGCACCTTGTGCGATCGGTGGAGGAAATAGCGATCGCTTTGCGGAGGCGGTAGGCACAGATTACTATACCGAAACCTCGGTAGGAGAATTTATCCTGGGCAGTAGATTAAGGGATTAGCCTCATCCTGGCACCCAGGGTATTTAATTTCCGAGATATTCTTGTATAGATTTATAAATTAT
>JBFLZA010000246.1:0-11894 GCA_040756535.1 Cyanobacteriota bacterium | reverse complement strand
CCCCGTTTCCAGATTCCACACTTTGAGAGTGTTGTCTCGTGAACCGGAGATTGCCTGTTTGCCATCGCCAGTGACGGCTACTGCATTTACCCAGTCGCTATGACCGTTGAGGGTGAATAGTTCTTCCCCCGTTTCCAGATTCCACACTTTGAGGGTGGAGTCATCTGAACCAGAGATTGCCCGTTTGCCATCGCCAGTGACGGCTACTGCATTTACCGAGGAGCTATGACCGTTGAGGGTACGTACCAACCGCCCACCCGGACTCGTTAAGATTGCGGTCAAGGGACGCAACCCAGTGGTTTTACTCTGCTTTGCCTGGAACAGCAACTGCTGAATTTCTGGCACATCAAAGCACTGCATTCGCCCCCACAATTGCCCCACCAGTTGCGTTTTATCCTTAGCCAAAACATGCGCCGACAGTCGCAGCGCCCCTTGAACCAGTTTTAGTGTCTTGACTTTCTCCGGGGTAAGACTCATGTTCTCCCCCCTTACCAAGAGGGGTTGGGGGGGTTCATCAATCAAATCGTAATCCGCAATCAGCGCCTGCACCCCAAAATCAGGATGCTGAATCTTTTCTGCGAGAAAATCAAAATCAGTCAGCAGTTTGCAGTAATCTTCTAAATCCCCTGACTGCACCAAATTATAGGGATAGCTTTCTAGACGAGTTGTCTGGTAGATGTCGAAAAAGCCTTCATCCTCTAATAGGTCAAACAGTTCGTCCACCACCTGCCCTCCTTTGCTCCATCTTTCTGAAAAAGTTAACGATGCTTTGATTAACATCCTGAAATAGCTTCCGGGTTGACTTCAACTCTCGTTTGTGTTTCAGGAAGTCAAGGAAGCTGGCGTGATAGATGGTGTAGCAGGTTCTCCCTTTTATTTCCGGTGTCTTCAGATACTCGACCCACTCCTTCAAAACCTTTTCCACTTCCAATTCTTCCTTCTGGGCAATTGCCGCAATCATCTGACAGGGAATCGGTCGGCGAATTTCCACTAAAATAAATAGGACAATCACCTTATTTTCTTGGGGTTCTTTATCCATCCCCATCCGCACCCAATGGACTTGATAATAATCCTGAAGACCATCCGGTAGTTGCTTTAAACTCAGGTCATTGTAAACGCCTTTAGCAATCTCCGGTAAAACATAGCGCAGGTACATAAAATTCTTATCACTCTTATCTGCTACCTGCTTAACAAAGTCATCATCAGTGATATTGCGCTCTTGAATCCAATTTCTCAGAGCATCCTTATGCTCTGAATCACTATTCAAAAATAAACGGATATACTTCTCTACATCCTCACGATTGAGATTCACATACTCACTGCTCCTTAAATCCAACTCCTGCACCGGCATATCTGGAGACACGGTAAAACGCTTAGTTTCTAGCGTATAGGGTCGCCTAGTTAACAGAAAATAGACCCGATCCGGAAGGTCTTTGGGTAATTTTAAAAGATTAGCCTCCCCCGCTTCTTTTTCCACCTCATCTAGCGCATCAATAACAATCACAAGCGAGTCATTAGCCGACAGCTTTTCACTCACTTTTTGGAGTAAAGGGAGTAAAGCATCTTTTTCTGCATTCTGTAATTGGTAACGATTCATTGCCGATTATTCAGCTTATCGATCGCTTGGTGAAAACCATGCCTGCTGGCAAGCACTCAATTGCAAAATTGCTGAAATCTTATTCATCAAGAAAGAAAAGCGAGAGAGTGCTTTGCTCTTGGATGATGCCAAAACTCGCTATTTGAGTTTTCAAGAGGAATACCCTGGCTTGGAAGCTCGCCTCAAGCAACATCATATTGCTTCCTACCTCGGCATTACGCCTGTAACCTTGAGCCGAATTCGTGCCCAATTGAAATCGCATTAACTTATGTTAATGAACTACCACAAGCTCCCGTCTAGGATGGCTGCAATACCCTAACCACTGGAGTCATTGATGAACACGGCTGACAATACTGTTTTAATTACAGGCGGCACATCCGGCATTGGTTTGGCTCTTGCCCAGCGGTTTCTTCAGGAGGGAAATGCCGTGATTGTGACAGGCACCAATGCCCAAAAAGCTGAAGCCGTGAAACGCAAATTGCCAACCCTTACTATCGAGCTTGCAGATATGCGCGATCGCAAAGCACTCGATAAGCTAGTCTACAACTATCCTGACGTAAACATTCTCATTAATAATGCAGGTGTTCAGTATAACTATGACTTTGCCGATTCTGCGATCGCAGTTGAGCAGATTGAAACTGAACTCGACATTAACTTGCTCAGCCCCTTGTATCTGACAAAACGTTTTCTCCCGCAACTTTTGAGTCACCCTACTGCTGCCATTATTAATGTTTCATCAGGTTTGGGCATTGTACCCAAGCAAAGTGCCCCCATCTATTGCGCCAGTAAAGCCGCGCTGCATAGTTTCACGAAAACCTTACGATGGCAGCTTGAAGCAACCTCTGTTCGAGTTTTTGAAATTATTCCACCGATGGTGGATACGGCTATGATACGAGGACGGGGACGCGGCAAAATTAAACCAGAGGCATTAGTCGAAGAATTTTGGCGTGATTTTAGCCAAGATCGATTGGAAATGCGGATTGGTAAAACCAAATTGTTGTTTGTGCTTGGGCGACTCATGCCAACACTTGCGGAACGCATCATGCGATCGGGATTTTGATAGAAGTGTGAAAATTAAATGAAGGGCACGGACAATGCCCGTGCCCCTACAAAATTCCTATACCATTACACCGTGAATTAGCTCTGCGTATACGCCTCCATACCCACACAAGAGCAGACTAAATTGCGATCGCCAAAGGCATTATCTATCCTGCCCACAGTAGGCCAGAACTTGTGCTCTCGCGTCCAAGGTGCTGGATATGCCGCCTGTTCGCGAGTATAGGGATGATTCCATTGTGAACTCATCAAAGATTCTGCGGTATGGGGGGCATTCTTCAACACATTATCGTGAGTGTCTACCTTACCCAGTTCAATCTCCTCAATCTCCTTACGAATGGCAATCATCGCCTCACAAAAACGGTCTAATTCTTCCTTAGACTCGCTTTCAGTCGGTTCCACCATCATCGTTCCCGGTACTGGCCAGGAAACCGTTGGGGCATGGAAACCGTAATCCATCAAACGCTTGGCAATGTCATCGACTTCAATGCCAGCCGACTTTTTCAACTGTCGCAAATCCAAAATACACTCATGCGCCACTAATCCCGATTTCCCCTTATACAACACCGGATAGTAAGCTTCTAACCGACGAGCAATGTAGTTGGCATTAAGAATCGCCACTTTCGTCGCTTCCGTCAACCCATCTGCCCCCATCATGGCAATGTACATCCAAGAAATCGGCAGGATACTTGCACTGCCCCAAGGTGCGGCGGAAACTGCCCCAATACTTTGTTGCCGTCCTATCCCGACAACTGAATGCCCCGGTAGGAATGGCACCAGATGATTTGCCACCCCAATTGGCCCCATGCCAGGGCCACCTCCTCCATGAGGAATACAGAAGGTTTTGTGTAAGTTCAAGTGACAGACATCTGCCCCAATATCCCCTGGACGACACAACCCAACTTGAGCATTCATATTTGCTCCGTCCATGTACACCTGCCCCCCGTGAGTATGGATAACCTCGCAGATATCGCGGATGGACTCCTCAAATACCCCGTGAGTTGAAGGATAAGTCACCATCAGGGCGGACAATTCCTTACTATGCTTTTCCGCTTGACGCCTCAAATCCTCTAAATCAATATTTCCCTGCTCATCACACTTTACCGCCACCACCTTCATCCCGCACATCACCGCACTTGCCGGATTGGTGCCGTGGGCCGATTCTGGAATTAGACAAATATTGCGATCGCTTTCTCCTCGGTGTTCGTGGTAGCGATGAATCACTTGCAATCCCGCATACTCACCCTGAGAACCGGCATTCGGTTGCAGAGAAATGGCAGTAAAACCTGTAATTTCCGCTAACCATTGTTCGAGTTGCTGGAACAAAACTTGATAACCCGCCGTTTGTGATAGAGGGGCAAAGGGATGAATCGTGCCAAACTCCGGCCAAGTTATCGGTATCATTTCCGCTGTTGCGTTCAGCTTCATCGTGCAGGAACCCAAGGGAATCATTGAGGTAGTGAGTGACAAGTCCTTGGTTTGAAGTCGATGGATATAACGCAACAACTCGGTTTCGGAGTGATAGCGGTTAAATACAGGGTCTGTTAAATAGCTGCTTTTACGGGCAAAAGGTTCCTTTATTTCAAAGGATACCCCTTTGGCTAAGTCTTCGATTGCAAAAGGCACCTGTTCGATGCCTTGCACCCCTACCCCCGCAAAAATTTCCCAGAGGTCGTGCAAGTCTTCTCTCTTCGTGGTTTCATCTAAAGTGATGCCAACGGTATTGGCATTAAAAATACGCAGGTTAATGCCACGCTCTTGAGCCGTGTTGTAAATCTCCTCTAAAGTATTGATGCCCAATTCCACCCGCAGGGTATCAAAGAAAGGTTCTGATGCAATTTTGTATCCCAACCGCTTCAATCCTGCTGCCAAAATCTTCGTCAACCCGTACACCCGTTGAGCCATGCGTTTGAGTCCTTGGGGCCCGTGATAAACCGCATACATTGAAGCGATGACTGCTAACAGAACTTGAGCAGTACAGATATTACTCGTCGCTTTGTCGCGGCGGATATGCTGTTCACGGGTTTGTAAGGCTAAACGCAGTGCTGGATTACCGTGAGCATCCTTCGATACCCCCACAATCCGCCCCGGAACTTGCCGTTTGTAAGCCTCTCGTGTGGCAAAGTAAGCGGCGTGTGGCCCCCCATATCCCAGGGGAACACCAAAGCGCTGGGTGCTTCCTACCGCAATATCTGCACCAAATTCACCGGGAGGTTGGAGTAAGCACAGACTCAATAAGTCAGCAGCAACGGTAACGAAAGCACCAACGTCATGAGCCTTTTCGATAAATTCCCGATAGTTGTAAATCGTGCCATCGGTTGCTGGATATTGCAACAGTGCGCCAAAAATGGGTTGCTCAAACTTAAACGTCTGATGGTTGCCGACAATTACCTCAATTCCCAAAGGACGCGCACGAGTTTGCACGACTTCAATCGTTTGGGGATGGCAGGTATGAGAAACAAAGAAGGCATTGGCTTTAGTTTTGCACAAGCCGTAGCTCATGCTCATTGCTTCGGCGGCGGCAGTGCCTTCATCGAGTAAGGACGCATTGGCAATTTCCAAACCTGTCAGTTCAATAATCATGGTTTGGAAATTCAACAAGGCTTCCAAACGCCCTTGAGCAATTTCTGCCTGGTAGGGAGTGTAGGCAGTATACCAACCTGGGTTTTCTAGTATATTGCGCCCAATTACAGGTGGGGTGATACAGTCGTGATACCCCATACCCATGAACGACCGATACACCTGATTTTTTGAGGCAATTTCTCTGAGCGTCTTTAAGGCGGTGTACTCACTTTTGGCTTCTGGTAATTGTAGGGGGTGATTGAGCCGGATGGAGGCGGGAACCGCTTGGTCGATTAAGTCGTCAAGGGTTGAGAAGCCCAAGACTTTGAGCATCTGCTCAACTTCATCCCTACTAGGGCCAATATGCCGTTTAATAAAAGAATCGGTAGACGCAAGTACCTGCGGTGGGAAGAAATTCTGCTGAGAGTTCGGAAGGTTGCGATCGTCTGTCGCTTCGGAGTTAACAGTGACATCCAAGTTAGGCATAGGGAACCGATTCATTGAAGGGCTATGGCGCGTCACAAATGTCAAGAGCTGGCGCTACCACTTTATTATTTTGTAACAGACCTTCAAAAATAGCTCTCAGCAGATCTTAAGGAATCGGAAGAAAGAAGATTAATGGTAGGCAACTGAGGGCGATCGCACACAGTACCTCAAGCTGATAACTTGTTTAGTCTCCTCCTTCTACCTGTTCCCGATACTCGCCAGCAGACAGCGAATCCATCAATTCATCCGCATCGTTGATGCGTAGCTTTAATAACCAACCTTCGCCATAGGGATCGTCGGCAATCAGTTCTGGAGAGTCTGCGATCGCATCATTGCGCTCGATTACCGTCCCAGAAATCGGAGCATTCAAATCCTCAACCGCCTTTACCGACTCAATCGAGCCAAAGCTTTCGCCTTTTTCTAGGGCATCCCCGATGTCCGGCAGTTCTAGGAATACAATATCTCCCAACTGGTCAATGGCAAAAGCGCTGATACCAATTGTGGCGATTTCTCCATCGAGTCGGACATACTCGTGGGTATCTAAGTACTTTAAATCTTCAGGATATTCTAAGGCCATTTCACGTCCTCACGACACAGCAGAGCTAAGTGTACAACTTCAACCAGTGCGAGTTTCATCCATCAAGCTAACTGATTGTTACAAATCGAAGTGGTTATGGGAAATACGGTAGAGTGAATCGGCATCGAAAGCAGAACACTGCAATTCCAGTTAGCGATCGCCGAGTCCTATCAAATCCGTCTCATTGCCCTTAATAAAAACTTCTCCGCGTCCGGAGCGTCAGTCCTAACTATGGGTATTCAACCGGACATGATCTCAACCCTCAAGCTGCCCATACAGCTTACTCCTGACTTATAACAGAGCAATGGACAAACGAACCCTCAGACGATTGCTATTGGGTGAATTTACTTTCAAACGAATGATACGCTCCCTTATCTTCATTTACGTTTTCTTTTGCCTCTATGTCTTCCTCGTTGCAGACGGGATGATCTTTTTGCCTCAACCCTCCAGCTATGGGGATACCAGCAATATTCTCAAGCTGAGGACTGACGATCAGATTCAGCTTTCAGCAGTTTATCGACCAAATCCGGCATCTACATACACCATTCTGTATATTCACGGAAATGCTGAGGACTTGGGAGACATTCAACCCGTGCTGCAACAACTACAAGATATCGGGTTTAGCGTTTTTGCCTACGACTATCGCGGCTACGGCACCAGTCAGGGCAAGCCTTCAGAACGCCTTGCCTATCGAGATGTGGAAACAGCGTATAACTACTTAACCCAGCAGTTGGGCACACCCCCCCAGCGCATTATTGCTTTCGGGCGTTCAGTCGGTGCCGGTTTAGCTGTTGATTTAGCCGCACGGAAACCGCTTGCAGGACTGATTGTAGAAAGCGCATTTACGACAGCCTTTCGAGTTGTTGTCCCGATTCCGATTCTGCCCTTTGATAAATTCCGCAATATCAACAAGATTAAAAAGGTGAACTGCCCAGTGCTAGTGATGCATGGCAAAGCGGATGAAGTTATTCCCTTTTCTCATGGGCAGAAACTTTTTGACGCCATCCGTGCCCCCAAACTCTCGCTATGGGTCGATGAAGCAGGTCACAATGATTTTATGTGGGTGGCAGGGGAGCGGTATGCACAAACCTTACGGGAATTTGCTCAGTTGGTTAAGCAGACACAGTCATAGGTGGCTGTTTTTCCGCAGAAGTTTTATCAGAGATAGAATTTCTGCTTGGGAGGGTCAATCTTTTCCCTTCTGCTCATCGCGCCTCTGCCCTCTGCCTTTTGCTATACTTTAAACCTCAGGCTTCATGATTCATAATTCATAATTCCTTGATTAAACTATTACCCCTTTGAGCATTTTGGCTATTTCCATAGGGTTTGGTGATGCCTCAAGCGCCGTATGCTCAGTAATGCGACCATCCTCATAAAGCTTATAGAGTGACTGGTTCATGGTACACATACCGTCGATCGCACATTTGGGAATAAGCGACTCAATTTCATTGACTTCACCGCGCTTGATGTAGTCTTTGATTGCCTCAGTGTTGATCATGATTTCGTGAGCAGCAGCACGTTTCTCATCTGTGGTTCGTACTAAAGTTTGAGCAACGACAGCCACCAGGGATTCAGCCACTTGGATTCGCATCGGTGCCTGCTCCTCTGGGTTATAGAGATTGAGAATCCGTTCAATCGTCTTGACAGCGCTATTGGTGTGTAGAGTTCCAAAAACTAAATGTCCAGTCTGTGCAGCTTTGAGAGCAGTATTAACAGTTTCCTTATCGCGCATTTCACCAATTAGGATAACATCTGGGTCTTCCCGCAAGGATGCCTTGAGCGCAGTGTCAAACTTTAGTGTATGAAGCCCAACTTCCCGTTGATCGATGACTGCCTTACGATTTTCATGGACAAACTCAATGGGGTCTTCGATGGTAATAATGTGCTTTGGCATTTCATTGAGGTAATCCACCATTGCTGCCAAAGTGGTAGATTTGCCTGAACCCGTTGGCCCTGTAACTAAAATTAAACCATTATGGTAATGGCAGATATCTTTAAAAACCGTCGGCGCATTCAAATCATTCAGAGTCATGATTTTTAGCGGAATCAACCGCAGCACCATAGCAGGGCCTTTGAGGGTATGAAACAAATTAATCCTGACTCTGGAAAATTCATATTGAGCGGCTCCATCAAAATCTAGAGTATTTTGGAAGCGCCTAATTTCATTATCTTTTAAAACTTCTTGAAGCCAACTCAAAAATATTTTAGCGTTCGTTCTAGGATACTTTGTTGCTTCAATTTCCCCCCGATTTCGGAAGCAAGGAACCTTACCGACACCGAGGTGGATATCAGAAAATCCTTTTTCATAAGCTTCCTGTACTAACTGCTTCAAGGTAGGTGGGGGAGGAACCGGGAGGTGTGATGCCTCAGATTCGAGCGAAGCAACGGAAGAAGAATTAGATGTGGTCTTCGCTGCAACCTGAACCCTCACCTCCACCTTTTCACTATCAATGGCAATTTTCAGGTGATGATTGCCTGCTTGCTGAAATGCAAAGTCAATCTGCCAAGAGCCTTCTCGATCTACAACAGGGCCAGTCATGTTCAACTGGTTGTCTATGGTTAAAATTAGGTTCTTGCTAACATGATCGAGGGAAGCAACGCCGGTAATAGAAAACTTTTTTTGAACCAGAATTGGTTCTGTGGGAGCCTGAGTAATTTTAATCACGACTGAGAACCCTGCAACAACACCTTTACAGGGATGTATCTCTAGAGGGGTAGGGGGATATGCAAGTTTTTCCTCTATCCTGATTTTCTAGGGTGAGAGGTACCATCACAATCGAGAAGTGCGATCGCAGCGCATCCCATCGGCTCTCACTACCGACGCTGAGGCGAGTTCGTCCTTTTGTGTTGTTAGAGATACTCATCAGCGCTCTATTGCCTTCAGGCGGCGGAAATTTCTTCTGGAGTTGAGACGGAGGACAAAAGTAGAGACTCTACAATGAGTTAACAGTTGTGTCAACGATTAGCAGACAGATGGGCACTCAGTTAATCTCATTCCGTCTCAAAGATGAAGAGGTCGCTCTGCTCATGCAGTATGCTGACCCAGAGGAGAACCCGAATCTGACTGCTCAACGAATAATCCGGCATCTGTTGGGAACAGCAGAAAGCTCACCGGATAGGCTGACAACGTTCTTAACTCAAGTTAATGAATTTCAGGAGCAGGTCAAGTCAGTCAAAGTCAATATTGATGAAACGATTAACGAACGCCTTGAAGCGGTGGACAAGGTGGTTGATGATGCTGTTTACCAAGACATGCAAGCAGAAGAGAGTCGGGTGCAAGGGCGTTTTGATAAATTTGAGCAGCGCTTAGACAAGTACTTTCAGATTTTACGGGCTTCGGGACAGTTACCTACCCCGAAAAAAAAGCGCTCAGAACTGCCTACCGAACCCCTCAACGAGACGGAATTAGCGCAACGGTTGATTAATCCCAAAACTGGACAGTCTTACTCTGTGAGTGCCATCAGCAGGCAAAAGAATCGAGCGAATTTCCCCCTGTGGTCAGAGGCGCGTGACCCCCAAGGGGTGGCTTGGCAGTATGAACCCAATGAGGGATTATTTTATCCGCTTGAGCCTTCTGGGGATTTTTTGATGTAAAAAGCGATCGCTCGAAGCTCAGTCTGTCTTTTATCAAATCCGTTGTTTGCGCTGCCTCCACTGGCGATATCCCAGTAAACCTAACCCAACCAAAGACCCCGCAAGGCTAAACGGTTCGGGTACCGGCTTCACTTCTCCCTGAAGCACCATGCCATCGTTAGCGCACTCGGCAAATATATTGGCAATAAACTCACCTGTTGGTAAAGTTTTCTTGTCAAAGCTAAACCCTATCGTTTCAGTCCCCTTGGCATCAAATTGATTGAAATTTAGACCGAGTTGACTTAATTGAGTTGAATCTAAAAACTGAATATCAGTTACAAATTTGCCATTAGCGATCGCGTTAAGAACGGGGTCAGTTTGATTAAAGTAGGCAGTATCGGCAGGTAGATCAGCGAGTGACGGAGTTTTGAGGGCGTTTTGCACAGTAGCATTGTAATCGCTCAAACTAGAAAATCCACTATTAATCGCTGTGACACTGGTTGCTTTAACATGGCTGTAGACCCCTAAAGTTTGAGCTTTAGAGTTGTTGCTTGAAGCAAAGCGGATAGCATACAAACTTTTCTGATTACTAGTTGTGCTAAAGTCATTTCCTGAAAAATTGAAGAATAAATCTCCCCAACTAATCACCTCATCTTCAGCCAGAGGAGCGCTGGCTCCTGTTATTGGCATATTGGCATTTAAAGCGATAAAGATATTATTTTCTTCTTCTTTTAACGCCAGACCAAAAAATTCATATTCACCGCCACCAATTTGCAATCCACTCACGCTATCGTTAAAGGCATCAATTGCATAATCCCATTCAGTTACCGTCTGAGCGATCGCAGATTGTCCTGTAAGCAAGAATCCACCGAAAGCGGCTAGCGAAAGGGAGGGTAAGAAGTTAATCACTTGTCTTTTGTTCATGAGACTTCTCCTATGAAAATAGGAGTCAGGAGTCAGGAGTCAGGAGTCAGAAGGAAAGACTTTCATCTTTTGCTGTGTGCAGCTCATGGGGAGTCTTGCACAATTTAGTTGGAAGTTCCTAAAGGCAGGGTGGGCCTTACCCACCTGACTTCTAGGCATAGTATTTATAAGTCCTGAACAAGTCTATGCTGACTCTTGAGCATCAAGCACGCCATCAATAAATTGTTGCATTCGTTCATAATGCGACCCTCGCCAATAAACTTGACTACAGTCACCACAGCGATGAAATTCATCAATTTCTAGGCATGTCTTGTGTGGCAGTTGGTCGAGAATGGATTCTTTGGCTACAGGTTGTAATAACCCATTGCAGCGAATACATCGTTGAAACGGTAAAACTTTCTCGAATAAGTTGAAGCGCCGCAGCACCTCTACTATCTGTTGTGCTGGGTTGGTTGCCCTGACATAATATCCATAGGTAACCCGACTCCGCATTAATAAACCGCGATCGCGCGTTAAGAGGATGCGTTGTTGAGAAGCGGAAATCTCTGCTAACTCTTCGTCGTCGTAGTCATTGCGGTACAGTGTGTCAAAGCCTAACAATCGCAGAGATGAGGCTAATTTTCCTAAATGGACATCCAGAACAAAGCGAAAGAGGCTTGGCAGTTGAGGTCGAACAGAGATTAGAGGGGTAACCTCTGTTGCAGTGGAAATCGGGTGGACATCGATGCGATCGCCATCTTGAACAATATAGGAGAAATCCACCGCTTTTCCATTAACTAGAATGCAGTCCACTTCCGGATGCGGGACACCCAAGGATTCAATCATGTCCTTGATTGAGCCTCGCTCTTTAAAAAAATGGGTAAAGCTGACTCGTCGTTGGCTTGGTGGTAAAAAGTCGTTTAGTTCTGCACTAAAGCGAAACTCTGCTTTAGCCATAGGAGCAGTTTTCGACCAAACTCTTCCTCAACTGTACCGCGACTTAAGGATAAATCAAAAACTTCTAATCCCAATTTCCCGTAAATATGCTAGACAATCTGATCCCCCCTATGCATTACTCGCATCTTTCTTAACAGAGAAAGACTTGACATAAGTAGAACAAGTGGGAGAGACTAACAGCCA
>JBFLZA010000245.1:0-12000 GCA_040756535.1 Cyanobacteriota bacterium | reverse complement strand
CCCATAATCAAGCTTGCCATCACCAGATAGAGATCTTGAGCAATTACTGCCTGTAAAATCAAACGTCCCAGTCCTGGCCAGTTGAAGAAATATTCGGCAATAAATGCACCGCTTAACAAACTCGCAAACTCAAATCCCAGAAGCGTCACCAAGGGATTAATTGCATTGCGTAGAGCGTGGACGTAGATGACTCGATTTTCTGGCAGCCCTTTAGCACGAGCTGTTTGAATGTAGTCTTGACGCAGTACATCTAGCATTTCTCCCCTAGTAATTCGTTGGAGTCCAGCAAAGCTAGTGACTGTTAGAGCAATGGTCGGCAAAATCATGTGCCAGCCAATATCTAAAACTTTGCCGATGGGTGATAGATCGGCGTAATTAATGCTTTTCATATCTCCCACCGGAAACAGAGGGGAGGTGTATTGGGCAAGAATCAGCAGCACTAGAGCTGTGATGAAGCTGGGAAAGCCCTGGCCCGTATAGCTCATAACTTGCAAAAATCGGTCAACCCCGCGATTCTGGTTAATGGCAGCAACAATACCAAGGGGAATAGCGATCACCCAAGTCAAGAAAATTGCTGCGAAAGCCATCAACAGAGTAGCCGGGATTCTTTCCCACAACAAAGACGACACAGAGCGAGAATAGACAAAACTTGTGCCAAAGTTCCCTTGAGTGACCACTTGCTTTAGCCAGCGCCAGTACTGCACGATCGCTGGCTGATCCAGCCCAAAACGCTTCCGGTACTCCTCAATGGTTTCCGGTGAGATTTTAGGATTTTGCCTGAGAGTATCTAGAAAATCTCCCGGTGCCAACTGAATAATTGCAAAACTCAAAGCAGATGCCAAAAGCAAGGTTAACAGCGCCTGTAACAGCCGCTTGATCACATAAAGAAACGTCTCACTCGCGACCAGCCTTTTTATCCGTTGAAAGGCGACATCCAAGCCATTCCGAATTGAAGAATCCCTTGTAGAAGAAGTCATCGAACGCCTTTTCCTATTCTGTTGGAGTTGAAAGTTGGCAAGTTGACAAGTTAACAGGTCGGCAAGTTAACAAGTTTGTATGTTGAAAGTTGATGCCTCTAACCTTCTAACCTTCCCTTCCGGAAGGGCTTTGCCCAACAACCTTCCTAACCTTCAACCTTCCCTAATACTCAATCAACGTTACAACTGGCACATCAGGCAGTTTATCGCGCCCTTTTAAGTCCCGTAGCTCGATGATAAAACCAAAACCGACCAGTTCGCAGCCAAACTCTTGCAAGAGCTTAGCTGTGGCACTAGCGGTTCCGCCTGTAGCAATCAAATCATCCACAATCAACACACGGCTGCCAGGGTGTAAGGCATCTTGATGGATTTCTAACCGATCCATGCCATATTCCAGCTCATACTCTACTGTATGCACAGCAGCAGGCAGCTTGCCCGGTTTGCGTACAGGAATAAACCCAGCTCCAAGTTGGTAAGCGAGTGGCGGACCAAAAATAAAGCCACGGGACTCCATGCCAACGACATAATCAGCAGACAGCTCGGCCTCCTTACACTGGTGGGTTAGCGTATCGATCGCGTAGCGCAATCCTTCTGCATCGCGCAGTAGAGTAGTAATATCCCGAAATAAAATTCCAGGTTTGGGAAAGTCCGGGATATCGCGAATCAGAGACTTTAAATCCATCGACAGGTCAACTCACTTTCTTTACAGCTTGACAACTTAGCATTTATGGCATGATGGCACTAGCGCTCTAAGAGCTAGTGACAGATGGCTTGCCATCTGCCCCCTGCCAAATCCTACAATAGAAGGTTGGATTGTTTGAGATAATTGCTAACACTCAAGATCTAACTTGTTACTGGAGAGTCAGGGCCATTATTTTTATTATTCAGATATCCAGGTGAAACTGTTGAAGAAAGAAGAAGTAGATGTTGCTGAATTGGATTAACGCTTGTATCTGGTCAATTCCCGGTGATTGAACTTTACCCAAGTGAGCCAGAGGTTAGATGATAACCTCTTGACTGAGAGAATAATCCCTCTCACTGGAGTAACGCCAAAAATTGGGCACAAATACCAATGTAAAAAGTCAGCTATTCTACAGGCAGTAAGCCTTTTGACCTTACTTTGACGCTTAACCCGTTCACCTTAATTGGTTAGTTGGAATGAATCTTTCTGTGAGCGTAATGCCGATAAATACCCAAACCGCCCAGTCACAGCCCCTAGTTTTAGATAGTTTACCCGACCCCATAATTTCAGATCGAGGATGTCCGCCACGAACTCGGCAGCAGATAGACTTCATTCTACTTGCCATTGAAGCGTTGGAACTGGGAGGCTCTGAAGGTATGCTGTATGCCGCCAAGGAGCTAGAGCTTCAGAATATTATTAAAAATCGCGTTGTCCTTTGGCGTCTGCGCTGTACCAACCCCCTGCGGCGTTCTTACTCTCGCCGTCCTCTACAACTAGAGGAAGCCAAAGCGTTAGTGGTGATTGCCTCTCACATGGCCCGAAGACTAACCGTTTTAATCCGGCAGTTGCTCTTGGCTTATCAACAAGTCAGTGAAAAGCAAGTACCGTTGGAAAATCATTTTCGGTTATCTGAAT
The DNA here is from genome assembly GCA_040756535.1 of Cyanobacteriota bacterium. Taxonomy (GTDB): domain Bacteria; phylum Cyanobacteriota; class Cyanobacteriia; order Cyanobacteriales; family Coleofasciculaceae; genus JBFLZA01. The sequence continues at coordinate 9,426 of JBFLZA010000245.1, read as the reverse complement.
ATCTAGAACGGTTCAGGGCTCATTTTCGGAGCCGGATGAATCCGAAACGTGCGAAAGTGGCTGCCTACAACTCCGACGAAAAGTTGAATGAGTTGGCACTCTCGCTGTTGAGTCAGCTGCTGTTCTGTACAGGAACATCGGGAATGCAGCGCTTTTGGAGTAGCTTATTTGATGGAGAGGTAGCATGACAATTCGACGTCAGTACAGTTTGCCTAACTGCACTCTGGTTCTGGAAGGCTTGAGTGACAATACTGCTGGAGCTGGGAGTCAGTTCGATACCCGCCCTGTGATGACAATGCTGGTTAGTACAGAATGTCATTTCTCTGGGAGAGAGCAACCCCTAGCCGGCGGACGCGATTTCTTGGAGAGCTTGGTAAGGTCTGTGAGCCACTATGCTCAGGAATTCTTGAGTCAAGTGCGACATCCAAAACAGCATGGAGAGAAGCCAGAAATAGTGCAGTTGCAGAAACTTCCAGAAAAGAATCTGCATCAATTGACACTATTACCAACCGCTAACTCCCTTCCATCGGGATATGGCACAGGAATGACCTCGGCGGGAGCTGGTGCTGTGATCACTCAAGGGATACCTGTACAGATGGATTTGACCACGGTACAGCTATTCGACTTGGTGGAGGCGATAGACCAGTTTCTAGCTGACAGACAAACGCTCCCCGATCTTAAGGTATCCTTAGAACCTTTATCCAAGCGTTATCGACAAGCTGACGAACCCATCGCTAAGCGGGCAGCACCCGCTGCTGTGGGAGTGACAGGATTGGCGATATCAGCAGCCGCCTTGTTTCTATTACCCACTCCCGAAGTACAACAACCCAAAGCATTAGAAACTCAGCCTAATTCTAGTGAGACAACCTCTCCGACACCAGAGGAGGAACGTCAGGCAACAGCAACGCCCAAGCCTAGACCCACTCCCCCCTCTACGGAGGAGATAGAGAAGGTTCTCACCTCAAATCAAGAGATTACCGACCCAACACAACTACGCTTTTTGGAACGTAGGCTGTATAACAAAGTTAATGACGCTTGGGAGAATCGCAGAGAGATTAACCAGAGCCTGGAATATCGGGTCGCTGTTGGTAAAGATGGAGCTATTATCGGCTACAAGCCAGTCGAAAAAACACCTGTTGATGCCGCACAGGAAACACCCCTTCCTGACTTACTCTATATGCCCACTACAGATAGTACTGCCACGGCTGAACCCGTCGCTCAGTTCCGGGTAGTGTTTAACAACAGGGGCATCCTGCAAATTAGTCCTTGGCGCGGATATACGGGTAAGCCGACTTTAGGGCCACGAATTACTGACACGGCTATAGTTAAGAGTTTGAACGAGCAACTCTACAAACAAATGCGCGACAACTGGCAAACAGACCCGACTTTTCCCAAGAATTTAGTTTATCGGGTAGGTGTCACGGAAGAAGGGGCCATTGCCGACTATGAAGCCAAGAATCAGCCCGCCTCTGATTACGTTGGGCAAACTCCCCTTGAGAAATTGATCAAGCCGGAGGCTGCAGGTATTGATACCAAAGACGGGGTACTATTACCTCAAAAACCCCTGGCTCAGTTTCGAGTGGTGTTTAAGCCGGATGGTGTGATCGAAGTCAGCCCTTATTAGGAATACTCAATTACTACAAGGAGTTGTGATTTAAAGGTTAATAGGTTGTGCAATGAAAATTATGAATTATAAATTATGAAGGATGAAAAAAGAACTCAATCAAGTATAGTAACTTAGCTGAGGCGTGAGGCTTACTGTCTGTTTGGCAAGGCTTTCTTTAAATTCATAATTCATAATTCATAATGCCTAAATTTAACAACCTGTTAACCTTTAACCTTCTCAACTAACTTATGCGTCTCCCCGATGAGTCAGAAGAAACGCCTTTCCTCATCAACCTCGTGTCGATGATTGATATTCTCTTCTGTATCCTCGCGTTTTTTATTATCTCGTCATTATATTTAACCCGTTCGGAAGGACTGCCGGTTAATTTACCCACAGCGACAACAGCAGAACCTCAGCGCACAGCTCAAATTAATGTGACGATTCAAGCGGATGGAAGAATTACCCTCAACCGTCAGCCGATCGCACTAGAATCACTTTCAGACGGAGTACGCTCTCTAATCGGTTCAAATCCTCAATCGCTGGTGATTATCAATGCGGATGCAAGCGTCGCTCATGGTCGGGTGATAAGCGTGATGGATCGATTGCGTCAGATTCAGGGGGTAAAATTAGCGATCGCTGCCCAGAGGAGTTGAATTGTGAATTATGAATTATGAATTATGAATTTAAAGAAAGCCTTGCCAAACAGATAGTAAGCCTCACGCCTCTATAGCTGAGTTACTATACTTGATTGAGTTCTTTTTTCATCCTTCATAATTTACAATTCATAATTTTCATTGCACAACCTGACGCATATAATTACTCCACAACTGAGCCGCTTGTGCACTACTCCCGCTTGTTGGAGAGTTGTCATCATTCCCTAACCAGATACCGGTTACTAACTGGCGACTGGGAATAAAGCCAATAAACCAGAGGTCAACATTTCGGTCGGTCGTGCCGGTTTTACCCGCTTCTTCTCCTAGTCCAATTGAGGCAGTGCGACCGGTGCCATTTTGCACAACACCCCGAAGCATACTGGTCATGGTACTGGCTATTTGGGGTGAGACTGCCTGTATCCCTCGTTCACCATCTTGGTCAAAAGAGTAAATGACCCGACAGGTGTTTGGGTCATTGTTATCTTTACAATCACCGCTATCGAGAATGCGTTTGATGGCATGGGGGCGATTCCAGACACCACGATTAGCGATCGCGCCATAGGAACCGGTGATATTGAGTACTCTAACTTCGCTTTGACCGATCGCTAAACGGGGAACCTGCTTAAGTTCTGAGCGGATACCCAATCGTCGTGCAGTATCTACCACGTTATTTAAACCGGCATCCATAGCAACTCGGACGGCGATGACATTTTCAGAAAGCGCCATGCCAGTGTACATATCCGTTGCTCCACCAGTCCGTTCACAGCCTCGTAACCCGTAGGCAGGGGCGCAGGAGTAAGTTTTTGAGGCTGGAATTCCCTCTACTAAGGCGGCAGTATAGTCAAAGAGTTTGAATGTGGAACCGGGTTGTCGCTTGGCTTGGGTAGCGCGATTAAACTGGCTTTTTTGGTAATCTACACCGCCAACCATCGCCACGATTTCATTGTTGCTGGTGTTGAGGGTAACGAGTGCTCCTTGAGAGAATCTCAAGCTAGCTCCCTGAGTATTCACAAAGCTACGCAGCGCATCTTGTGCCTTGGCTTGAGTCTGAAGATCTAGAGAGGTTTCGACGATGAAGTTACCTTCTTGCGCCAACTCTTCCCCAAGTAAATAACGCAGTTCATCGAAGACGTAGCTGTAGAAGTAGGGCGCTTTTGTGCTAGAGAGGAATTCGCGGGCCTTGGGGCTGACTTCAATGCGCGATCGCCTTGCTCTTGCTGCTTCCTCATCGCTAATCATCCCCAGCGATCGCATTCGAGTAATCACGCGATTACGCAGGCTCAGTGCCGTATCATAATCCTGAATGGGATTGTATCGGTTGGGGGCAGGTAAAATCGCCACCAGCGTCGCAGCTTCCGAAAGCGTCAAATTCTTCGCCGATTTGTCGAAATAAAACTGGGCTGCGTCTTCAAACCCGTAAGCCTCAATCCCTAAGTAAATGCGATTCAAATAAGTCTTTAAGATTTCGTCCTTACTGTAGAACGTCTCTAGCTTTAGGGCAACGATTGCCTCCCGGAGTTTTCTGGCAGCACTATCTTCCCTCCCTACATATTCGGGAAATAGGCTTCTAGCCACCTGTTGCGTTAAGGTACTAGCCCCTTGACGAATCTCTCCGCCACGGAAGTTAATCAGCAACGCCCGCAAAATACCAAGGGGATCTACCCCAAAATGCCAGTAAAAGCGGCTGTCTTCTGAGGCTACCAGCGCCTTAGGCAGGTAAGGGGAAAAGTCTGATAACCGCCTCAATTCTCTATGGACTTCTGTACGAGGTTGCCGCAGGGGCGTCTCATCCTCTGAATAAACAACGACTGGCCCCTGTACCCCTGCAGGCAAGGGTCGCACCGGCACCTTTAGCGACTCAATGCCGATGATCAACACCACTAAGGCTGTCAACCCACCAATTCCGTAAAGGCCGTAACGAATGGCGAGGATATACCAGGGGGGTGGATCTTGATACTGAAGCTTTACCGATGCTGCCAATTCTGGAGGGCCGATGGTGAGAATATCACCGTGGCGCAGCACTAAGGACTGCAGCCGACGTTTTCCCCGATAAATACCGTTGGTGGAGTTTTCGTCTTTGATAATAAACGATCGCTGACGCCGCCCAAAGCGCTCTAAAGAGAGGTGAATCTGGCTCACCACTGGGTTACGCACGACGATATCGCAAGATTTGGAACTGCGTCCCAGCAAATAGCGATCGCCAAGTAAAGGATAAGTCTCGGCTTTCGACGCACCGGCATCTTGTACCCAGAGTTCTGGTACTCTGGCATTGGGCTTAAGAGCCAAAGCTTTAAAGTTAACTTTGGCTTGTATGGTCTGTACTGCCTGAGTGAACTGAGTAAGTAGCGTTTTCGGCTGTTGGGGGGGTTGGGGGGAATTCATCGTTAAACGAAGAGCTGTTGGCTTGGTAGCTCTGGAACCATTTTACTCGCAACCCTATGAGCGACGTTGTTCGTTGCAATTTGTGTCTAGGTAACTTGGAGTTTCTCTTTCTCTATGAGGATTGAGGCTCGAAGTTCATAGGCTAGCACTCCTTGAAGGAAAAGTCTCGATCATGTCTATCCTATCTGTAGCACATCCGCTACAGCTCATCTCCTGTCATCGATGTCGGGGTATTTTATGCCCTTTTTCCTTTATGTGTTCAAAGCACCACGGTGAATATGGAACCCTGAGGCTGATTGTTTTCTACAAATATTTCTCCTCCGTGCGCTTCAATTACCATTTTGCAAAATGCTAATCCCAAGCCCAATTGAGAAACTTCATTCACTACATCTCCCACTTCGTATTTTTCAAAAATACGTTTTTTTAAGTCTTCTCGAATACCAGAACCCTCATCAATTACTTGAATTTTTACTTGTTTTTGGGCAACTTTAGTCGGGGTTAAACCAGTAACTAGGCTTGGCATTAAGCTATCAGCGTAGTAATCAATATGTAAAGTAATGGTGCTATTAGGAGGGGAATATTTAATAGCATTTGAAAGTAAGTTGTCAAGGACACGGTGGAGTAAATTTGCATCTCCTGATATAGGAAAACTGGTTTCTTGCATCTGTATTTCTAGCTTAAGCTTTTTTAAAGCTGCAACCCTATCAAATTGTGAAAATGCTTTTTTTCCTATTTCATTTAAATCAACTGCAGCATATTTGAGTACCATTTTTCCCGATTGCATCTTTGCCAATACCAACAAGTCGTTGATCATTGAATCAAGTTGATGACCTGCGGAAAGAATGAGTTTAGCCCTATCTAAAGCTTTCCCCTCCAAGTCACTGTTTATGAGTAAACTGCTACTCATGAGAATGGTTGTAAGTGGATTTCTCAAATCATGCACAATCATGTTAGAGAGGTCTTCTCTGAGTTGCAGCGTTGCTTCGAGTTCATCGTATTGCTGCTTAATCCGCAACATCGAACGGACACGGGCACGGAGTTCAACTCCACTCACTGGTTTTGTAACAAAATCATCTGCTCCTGCATCGATCGATCGCGCTAAATCCTCTTTTGAGGAAAGTGCTGTCACCATAATTATAGGAATGTGTTTCCAATGCTGATCAGACTTGATTTTTCGGCAAACCTCTATCCCATCCATCTGCGGCATCATCACATCGAGCAAGATGACATCAGGCTCAAGGGAGTCAAGACAGTTTAATGCTTCAATCCCACTAGAAACATAAGTTAAATTGTAACCCTCGCGATATAGATGTGCTTCAATGACATCAAACCCATGAGGCTCGTCATCGACCACTAATATAGTATTGCTTTCATCCATGTTAGCCATCCCAAGGCAAGGACTTTGAATTTTAGACTAGGAAGCAACGCAATTACTAGAAATTAGATGGAGACTTAATTTTTCTAGAATTGAATTGCCATCTATTACATCCAGAATCAGCTATTCATTTTAAGGAATGGTTTCATATGGAGTGAGGAGTGAAAGTACTAGGGAATCGCCAAGGACGATTCCCCACAGTTATTATTTTCTATGAGAAATCAGAAGTATTGATGTATTGAGCAATCACATTCACCAACTTTTTCAAACTGACGGGTTTTGTGAGGTACTCCAAGGCACCGGCTGCCAAACACCGTTCGCGATCGCCAGGCATCGCTAGAGCTGTGAGGGCAATAATGGGAATGTTTGTGAGTTCAGAGTCGCTATGGATGCGGTGAGTTGCTTCGATTCCATCCATCTCTGGCATTTGAATATCCATCAGGATTAGATCGGGCTTTTGCTGATGAGCCATCTGAACCGCTTCTACCCCATTTCTTGCCAAAGTAACTCTAAACCCATGAATCTGCAAGAAATCCACTACAGTCGAAATATTCGCCTCGTTGTCTTCTGCTAGTAAAACTAAGGGCAAGTGCCGCTCCTCTTCCGGCATCACCACCAAAGCCGCATGAGTCGAACTCTGGGAGGTTTCGGCAAAGATCTTACACAGGGCAGACTGCAACTGCTTACGGGAAATGGGTTTAACCAGATACTCGGATGCTCCTTGTTCTAAGGCACGCGATCGCTCATCTACCACTGAGATTACCAGGACTGGGATATGTTGCGTCGCTGGGTTTGCTTTTAGCTGTGTTAGAACTTCCCACCCCGAAATATGAGGCAGTAACAGATCCAAAATAATCACTTCCGGGTCAAATTTCTGCGCCGCTTCTACGGCACCTTCTCCTTGAGGATGGATGAAGGCCGCTGAACCCAACTCCGCGAGGTAACGAGCCACCTGCTTAGCAGCCGTCTCTGAATCTTCAACGATTAAGGCATTGTGAATACTGGGCAACTCCAAAAGCTCCTGTTCCGTTTTCCTGACGCTTTGCCCCCTATCCGGTTCCTTCCAGGGAAGATTAACGGTAAATTGGCTCCCTTTTCCCACCTCACTCTCCAAAGAAACGCTGCCCCCATGTAACTCCACAATCCGTCGCACGAGCGCTAAACCTAAACCTGTGCCTGCATAACGTCGAGAGAGACTGCTATCCAACTGCACGAAAGGTTTAAACAGCTTATCGAGGTTTTCTGGGGCAATTCCTATCCCCGTATCAATCACACTCAACTTGATAATTTCCGCTTCTGAGTCTGTTTCAACTTCCATCCGAACCTCGCCACCTTCGGGAGTGAATTTCACAGCATTGCTCAACAAATTCACCAAAACTTGCCGCATCCGGCGTTCATCCACTTCGATATTCCCCAGTCCTTCAGAAATTTTAGAGCTGAGTTTGATACTTTTGTGATGCGCTTGCTGTTTAACAAATGTGAAACTTGACTCACACAGATTGTGAGGGGAACTGGAGGTAATTTGCAGCTCCATTGTCCCCGATTCGATCTTCGAGAGATCCAGAATGTCAGTAATCAGATCGAGCAAGTGTTGGCCACTTTGTTCAATCGTAACGAGTGACCGCCTCTGCCTATCTGTTAAAGAGCCATAAACCTCTTCTTGTAATGCTTCAGCTAAACCGAGAATCGCATTGAGGGGTGTGCGTAATTCATGACTCATGCTCGCCAAAAACTCATCTTTGAGACGAGTTGCTCTGGCTAATTCAGCATTCGCAAGGCTAATGCGTTCACTGCTTTCTCGCAGTTGCTCATCTGCTTTCTTGCGTTCGGTAATGTCATAAACTAAAGCACACGACCATAACAGCTTGCCACTTTCATCCAAGACTGGACTCGTGGACATATAAGTCCATAACCCTTTGCCATCTTTAGTCTGGAGTTTGAATTCATGTTTTTCCCCAATACCCTGTTTTCGCCGCTCTAAATTAGCGTTGGCGGTTTGTTGAGCTGCTTCATCCATGAAGTCAAAAAGAGGACGCCCCAACATTTCCTCTTCCTGATAACCTAGCATCCTCGCCATAGCCTGATTGACGTAAGTTGTCTTACCTTCGTTGTCAATCACCCAAATCCCTTCCTCTGCCAGTTCGACAATTTGCTGGTAGCGCGTCTCAACTTCGATGGCACGGCGTTCTAGACTTTCATTAAGTCTTGTAATCTCTTCTTCCGCTTGCTTGCGTTTTGTGATATCGGTGAGAAAAGTCATCACAAATCTGCCGTCTTTGGTTTGAACCGGACTGAGTCCTGCTTCGATGGGAAACTCTGTTCCGTCCTTGCGTCGAGCCAACAAGTTACTGGTTTTGCCCATTGATCGCTTGGTAGGATGAGTTTTATAGTGAGAGCGATGTTCGGTATGGATTTGGTGGTATCGCTCCGGCATCAAGAATTCAACGGTACGACCGAAAGCTTCAGTGCGATCGTATCCAAACAATTCTTCGGCTTTGGCATTAAACACCACAATTTCGCCTTTAGCGTTCGTGACAATCACCGCTTCTGAAGCCGCTTCTAAGAAGGCACGAAACTTGGCTTCGCTGTCTCGAATTGACTCCTCTGCGGCTTTCTTGTCGCTAATATCAGCAATTACCGCCATAATGCCATCAATTTGACCCGTAGCATCGTATAACGGTGCGGCTGAAATGCTGATATAAATGGCTGTACCGTCCCGACTTTGCCGCAAAGCTTCCACCCCCGTCAGGGACTCGCCTTGCAAAACGCGCTGACGCAATTGGTGAAATTCATCCTGTTTATCAATTGGGACAACGGGGAACAGCGTACCGATTGCCTCTGTTGCACTCCAGCCAAACATTTCTTCTGCAGCTTCGTTCCACGTTTTCACCTGGCCATCCGGTTCGAGGGCAACAATGGCTAGGGGTGAGGCTTGAATCAGTGCCTGAAGGGTTTGATTGGCTTCACGCAGCGCCTCTTGGGTCTGCTTGCGATCATGAATATCCTTGACTACTCCTAAGGCGTAGTTTTGACCGTTTGCTGAGTCGTGTACGACAGATACTGTGACTTGTACCCATCGCCAGTTGCCATCTTTGCGGATGTAGCGCTTTTCCATAGAGTAGGTTGATAGCTGGCCCGTCATCACCTGATGCAGATAATCTAAATTTTGCTCTAAGTCATCTGGGTGGGTAATCTCCTGAAACGGTCGCGATAGCAGTTCTGATTGGGTGTATCCGGTAATTTCACAATAGTGTTGGTTAACCCGCAATATCTCACCCGAGGTGGTTGTCAGAACAATGCCCACGGCCGCTTGCTCAAAGATGGCACGGAAGCGTTCTTCACTTTCTTGCAAGGCCATTTCTGCCTGTTTGCGGGCAGTAATATCATGAACTAGGGAAATCAGTAGGGTG
>JBFLZA010000244.1:0-12058 GCA_040756535.1 Cyanobacteriota bacterium | reverse complement strand
AATTAGGGTAGTAAAAAATCAAAATTAAATATATTTATAATCTTCAATTATATCATTCTTGCTTGCATAGAAACTCACTTAAAATTAGCTTCAAAACCTCTGCAACCCTTTGCGCTTTCCTCCGTGCCACTCTGCGTTAAAAAAACATTCCGATACCAACAGATTCGATACTAAACTCCCATAAGCAGAAGATGAATAAAAATTGCTCTCTTCTAACTCCTAACTCCTGACTCCTAACTCCTGACTCCTAACTCCTAACTCCTAACTCCTGACTCCTAACTCCTGACTCCTAACTCCTAACTCCTGACTCCTGACTCCTGACTTCTATTTTCAAGACATCTATGAAACAAAACTTAGAAAATATTTTAAACCCAATTTTAGGCAGTCGCTTTTGGGCATTATTCAAAAAAGAATTCGCCCAAATATTTCGTAACCGCCAGCTCGTCATTCAACTAATCGTACCGCCCACAGTCTTTTTAATGTTGTTTGGCTTTGCTCTAAGTCCCGACTTTCAAAACCTCAAAGTTGGCATCACCGACTACAGCAACAGCAGAGCCTCCCGCGAATTTGTTGAAATATTCGACCAAACCGAGGCATTTACCATCAACCGATACTACCTCAATCAACAGGAGATGATTGACGCTCTGACGACAGGTAAACTCACAGTTGGCATCACGATTCCTCCAGAATTTGCTGACGACATTACCCGCAGGCGCACAGCTCAAGTACAGGCACTCTTTGATGCAGTCGATGCCAATACGGCAAGCATTGCATCCGCTTACCTCAACCAATTAGTGAGTGACTACAACTTGCGCCAACGAAACAGCCGTGGCGGTAGAGGTAGCCTAGCCAGACAACGAAACCAAGTTCAGGTTGAGACATCAATACTATACAATCCGGGACTGAATACTTCTTGGTTCATTGTGTCGGGGATGTTTGGAATTGTACTTACTGTCATCGGTTCCCAAGCGGCAGCCTCATTGGTGGTGCGTGAAAAGGAAGCAGGGACAATTGAGCAACTGATGATGACTCCCGCCTCCAACACCGAAGTTATCTTGTCTAAGGTTTGTCCGTTATTAATTCTGCTCACGGTTGATGTTTTAATCGCTCTAACTGTGGCAAAGCTAGTTTTTGGGGTGCCTCTACGAGGGAATTTACTGGTGTTCCTGATGATTGCGGTGCTTTACTTCTGGGTGGGTATCAGCATCGGTATTTTGATTGCTAGCTACTCAAAAAGCGAACAGCAAACTCAGTTGACGGCGTTTTTTATTAACCCACCCCTAGTTCTCTTGTGTGGGGCGACCACACCCATTTCCGCCATGCCTACTTTTGTACAATGGCTAACGTATCTCGACCCCTTACGCTACTTCGTTGAGGTTGCTCGTGGGATATTGCTCAAGGGTGTTGGTTTGGAGGCACTCTGGCCACAGGTGCTGATTTTACTAGGCTTTGCCACTGTGTTAATGACCTTGAGTATCCGCCAATTCCGCCGTCAATTGAGTTGAAATAACAGGTTGGAAAAGTTGTAACAAAATAGGAATAGCCTAGGAATTTAAAGCCTTTCTCGCTACTGCTGTGAGATAGGAGAAAAAATTGCGATCGCGGGAAGCTCTACTGACGAAGCATTTTTTAAAGGAGTAATTTGATGCTAGAGGGTTTAAAACACCTTTTTGCTGCTGGAACGTTCATCCCTCACGGGCATTGCTACCTCTGGAAGCCTGAATTGGTGTGGCTTCATGTCATGTCCGATGCTCTCATTGCGATCGCCTATTATTCTATTCCCGTCACACTAGTCTACTTTGTTCGCAAGCGCGGCGATTTGCCCTTCAACTGGATATTTCTGCTATTTGGAGCATTTATCATCGCTTGTGGTACTACCCATTTAATGGAGATTTGGACGCTCTGGCACCCTATTTATTGGGTGAGTGGGTTGCTCAAAGCCATAACTGCCGTCGTCTCACTCTACACGGCTGCGGAGCTAGTGCCATTGGTTCCCAAAGCGCTTGCTCTCCCAAGTCCGGCACAGTTGGAAGTAGCAAACCGCGAACTGGAGAAAGAGATCGGGGAGCGCAAGCGAACAGAAAAGACGTTAGAGCTTCAAAGTGTGATTGTGAGGAATATGGCTGAAGGGGTTTGCCTTGTCAGAGCCACCGATGGTGCTATTGCCTATGCCAATCCCAAATTCGAGAGTATGTTTGGCTATGAACCCAGTGAGCTAAATGGAAAACCTGTGGAAGTATTGAACTACGCTTCGGATACTCCCAGTGGCAAACAGGTTGCCAGTAAAATAATGCACCAATTAAATCAACAGGGAGAAGCCACATATGAGGTTCATAATGTCAAGAAAGATGGCACACCTTTTTGGTCTAGGGCTCACACTTCGACCTTTGAACATCCTGAGTATGGAACGGTCTATGTAGCAGTCCATGAAGATATCACCGTTCGCAAGCAGGCAGAGGAAGCACTTCATCAGGCAAAAGAAGTCGCTGAAAGTGCCAACCGCGCTAAGAGTGAATTTCTGACGAACATGAGTCATGAACTGAGAACCCCGTTGAATGGGATTTTGGGGTATGCTCACATCCTCAAGCGAGAAAAAAACTTAACGGACAAGCAACAGAATGGACTGGGTATCATTCAGCAATGTGGAGAACACCTGCTGACCCTCATTAATGACATTTTAGACCTCTCTAAAATTGAAGCAAGGAAGATGGAAATCTACATAAGCGATTTTCATTTTCCTCAATTTTTAAACAATATTGCTGAAATCTTCCGTATCCGTGCTGAACATGAACAGAAGAACATTTCATTTCATTACGAATCGCTTTCCCTCCTACCTACTTTTGTCCGGGGTGATGAGCAAAAACTACGGCAAATTTTAATCAACTTACTGGGAAATGCTATCAAATTCACCGAAACTGGCGAGGTAGTTTTTAAAGTTGGTTATGTGGGGAATGGGGAATCGGGAATCGGGAATCGGGAACAAACAACAAATAACAAAATCCGGTTTCAGGTAGAGGACACTGGTATCGGTATCGCACCTGATAAATTTACAGAAATCTTCCTACCCTTCCATCAAGTTGAGACTAGCCGCCACTGGGTTGAAGGTACAGGGCTGGGGCTGGCGATTAGCCAGAAATTAGCTCAGTTGATGGGCGCTACCTTGGAGGTGAAAAGTCAATTGGGTTCTGGTAGTGTTTTCTGGATCGATTTGAATTTGCCTGAAGTGCTGGAAACACCCGAAATTACTAAGCGTCAGAAAAACAATATCCTTGGATTTAAAGGGGAAAAGCGCAAAGTTCTGGTGGTGGATGACAAATGGGAAAATCGCTCGGTTTTAGTCAATCTCCTTGAGCCTTTGGGGTTTGAAATCATTGAAGCAACAGACGGTCTTGATTGTCTGAATAAAGCCCTTGAGTTTAAGCCCGATGTGATTTTTATGGATTTAGTGATGCCAGTACTGGATGGCTTTGAGGCGACTCGGCAGCTCAGACAATTAACAGAACTGAAAAAGATTATAATAATTGCAACATCAGCTAGCGTTTTTGATTACAGTCAAGAAAAAAGTCGCAAAGTAGGTTGCAACGATTTTATCTCTAAACCAGTGCAGGTACAGCAACTCTTAGAGCAACTGCGGGTGCATTTGGGGCTGGAATGGGTCTATGACAATGTAGGCTTTTCGCAAGCTGCTGATTCTGAATTAGGGGTAGCTGACCAAGATTTAGAGGGTATCGCATCTCAAGAGCAACCTATTAATCCAAAATCCAAAACCCGCCCGCAGGACAAAGTCCGAGGACGGCAAAATCCAAAATTAGTTGCTCCGCCTCCGGAGGAACTTGCTGTCCTCTTGGATCTAGCAATGAGAGGCAACCTGAGGAAAATAGGCGAGCAAGCGCGTTGTCTAGAACAGTTGGACGAGCGATTTGCCCCGTTTGCATCGCAGCTTCGTCAGCTAGCACAGGGATTTCAGGTCAAACAAATCAGGGAATTTCTCAAAGCCTATATGTTAGAGCGTGAATGAGTGTGGAAAATCCAGCAGAAGGCGTCATCTTAATCGTAGATGACACCCCGACTAATTTAGGAATGCTGTGCGATTTTTTGACCCATTCGGGGTTTGAAGTCTTGGTGGCAATAGATGGTGAAAGTGCGATCGATCAGGCTCTCTATGCTCACCCCAATCTTATTCTTTTAGATATACTCATGCCCGGAATTGACGGTTTTGAAACCTGCCGTCGGTTGAAAGCCAATCCGTCAACGCAAGATATCCCTGTAATTTTTATGACGGCACTGGGTGAGACGGTGGATAAGGTGAGAGGCTTTCAGGTTGGAGCTGTAGATTACGTCACTAAGCCGATTCAGCCTGAAGAGGTTTTAGCCCGCATCACAAACCACCTGACGATTCAAAACCTGCAAAATCAACTTCAAAAGCAAAATCTGCAACTGCAACAGGAAGTCAAGGAGCGCCAGCAGGCGGAAGAGTTGGTGCGGCAGCAAGCTCAACGGGAACAATTACTGGGTGAGATTGTCCAGCGCATCCGCCAATCTCTGGATTTAGAAGAGATTCTCAATACAACAGTTAGTGAAGTGCGGCAGTTTCTTCAAACTGATCGGGTACTTATTTATCAATTTTTTGCCGACTGGAGCGGGATAATTGCTGTCGAGTCTGCCAGTACCGATGAACTATCCATCCTGAATACGACAATCTCTGACCCCTGCTTCGGAGAAAGCTATGCTCAGCGTTACCAGGAGGGCCGCATCTTGGTCATCGAAGATATCTACACAGCGGATATAATGCCGTGTCACGTTAATTTTCTCTTCAATATTCGGGTCAGGGCTAACTTGGTGGTTCCCATTCTACAAGGAGAACGGTTGTGGGGATTGTTGGTTGCCCATCACTGTTGTGAACCTCGGCAGTGGCAGCAGTGGGAAGTTGATTTACTCAAGCAATTGTCTACACCCATTGCGATCGCTATTCAACAAGGGCAACTCCATCAAAAGCTCCAGCTTGCTGAACAGCGATATCACAGTATAGTAGAAAACGCGATCGAGGGTATCTTTCAGACTACGCCATCCGGGCGTTTCTTGAGCGCTAACCCCGCCCTGGCAAGGCTTTTGGGCTACGCTTCGGCCGAAGAATTAATGACTTGTATCAAAGATATCGCACAGCAAGTTTATGTTGACCCTAACCGCCGAGATGAATTCATTGCTGCCATAGCAGTGGACAGTGCTGTTTTTGAGTTTGAGTCTTTGGTCTATCGTAAGGATGGTAGTACGATTTGGGTGTCAGAAAATACCCGTGCTGTTCGTGATTCCACGGGTATGTTGCTCTACTACGAAGGCACTCTCTCCGACATTACGCCACGTATAGTCGCACGGGAAGCTCTACATTATCTGCACGGTCAATCGGAGCAACTCCTGCTCAATATCTTGCCTGAACCCATTGCACAACGGTTGAAACTTCAACAAACGGCAATTGCCGATAGTTTTGCATCGGTAAGCGTTCTATTTGCTGACATTGTTGGCTTTACAGAGTTCTCAGCGCGGACATCTCCACAAGAACTGGTTGAGATTCTCAATCTAATTTTCTCCAAGTTTGACCAACTGGTCGAGCAGCACGGTTTGGAGAAAATAAAGACGATTGGTGATGCCTATATGGTTGTCGCTGGTGTGCCGACACCCAATCCAGAACATGCAGAAGCGATCGCTCAAATGGCGCTGGATATGCAAGATGAAATGGTGAGAGTAGCCAAGGAGACAGGTAAAGCGTTCAAACTCCGAATTGGCATCAACACTGGCCCAGTCGTGGCGGGCATCATTGGCATCAAAAAATTCATCTACGATTTATGGGGCGATACCGTTAACGTTGCTAGCCGCATGGAATCTCAAGGTGTTGACGGTGCCATACAGGTAACAGCCGCTACCTATGAACTGTTACGGGATAAATACTTATTTGAGGAGCGGGGCGTTATCTTTGTCAAAGGCAAGGGCGATATGATGACCTATCTGCTCACTGGTAGACAATTTAAACACAAAGCGGCTATGGAAAAGGAGAGGAAACAGCACTTCGGTTAGCTTGCATGGTGATGAAGATAAGTAAAAGTAAGGCTCTCAGCAAAGTACGATAGAATTAGGCGGAGCATAAATCTGCCGCTACTCTACACCGAACCAAAGGCGCAACTGATCTTGAAGTGCTGTTGCACTAAGCAACACTAACAAGGAAGAATTAGCTCAAGAGAGGAACAGGAATCTATCGTGGCGCAGGTTGTTCTAGAAAACATTTACAAAAGCTATCCAGGCCGCAAGGGTGAGCGAACCGTTACACCCGTAACAGCAGAACCTTTGCTTTCACCGATGGATGAAGCACCAGCGGTTACGGCTGACAAATCTCCACAAAAGTCTAGCCATGTTAATATCCTGCGGCGCATCAACCTGACGGTAAACAATGGCGAGTTCATGGTGCTAGTTGGGCCTTCTGGCTGCGGTAAAAGCACGTTGCTGCGAATCATTGCGGGGTTGGAACAATTGACTGGCGGCAATATCTGGGTGAACGATCGCTTAGTCAACGACTTGCCCCCCAAGGAACGCGATATCGCGATGGTGTTTCAGAATTACGCTCTCTATCCTCACCTCACGGTTTACGACAACATCGCTTTTGGACTGCGGCGCACACAAAGAGATTTGCAGGAATCGGGCGTTGGGAATGGGGAAGAGCAAGAGTCACAGCAAATGCCTCAGTGGGCAGAGGATGCGTTGGTTGCAATGACGCGATCGCTTCCCTTAGGACTTCGCTATATTTCTGAAAAAGAGAAAGTCGTTGATGAACAAGTTCGGAAAGTAGCTAAGTTGCTGCAAATTGAGCCACTGCTGAACCGACTGCCCAAACACCTTTCTGGAGGACAACGGCAACGAGTGGCTTTGGGACGGGCAATCTCCCGCAATCCCCAAGTTTTTTTGATGGATGAACCCCTTTCCAACCTAGATGCCAAACTCCGGGCAGAAACCCGCACCCAAATTGTCAAACTTCAGCGACAATTAGGGACAACGACAATCTATGTCACTCACGATCAAACTGAAGCCATGACAATGGGCGATCGCATCGCCGTCATGAATCAAGGGCAAATCCAACAGCTTGCTCCCCCCCTAGAACTGTACAACCATCCTGCTAATCAGTTTGTTGCTGAATTTATCGGTTCACCGCCGATGAACTTTCTCCCAGTACAGTTTAAAGCGCCACTACTAGTTACTCATCCTCAGTTCCGCCTTACCCTCCCAGAAGTTTGGGCACCGATTCTGCAAAAGTATGACGGACGTTCCCTCAACTTAGGCATTCGTCCCGAACATCTAAATGTCAGCGTGCCTGCCCCAAAAAATTTACCTGTGCAAGTTGAGCTTGTCGAAGCACTGGGCAATGACACGTTTATCACCGTCAAGCTGGCTGAGGCAACGAGTTTACAAGCGAGAATTCCACCCGATCAACTTGTCCAAATTGGCGATCGCATTTGGCTGTCGTTGGCAGTTGACAAAATTCATTTCTTTGACCCCAAAACCGGCTTGGCAATTCAACCGAATTAACCTGAGAGGCTTATGACTAGTAAAGAAGTGCTAAGAAGGGTTGCCTCGGAAATCCAACTGTTCAACGATATTGAGCAAAAAGAAACATTTTTGTTTGTACTGGGAGCGTTATTTTCCAGAGTCATTAGCTTGAAAAAAGCAGCAGAAATTATGGAAATGGAGTCTGATACATTTCTTGAACTATTAGAATTGATGGGGCTAGAATTTTCCTATTTAACTCCCCAGGATGTTGTGCTTGAGAAGAATTGGTAGGTTCTCTTGAAAGTTATTTTTAACTCTTCTCCACTAATTTTTCTAGCGCGGCTAGAATTTCTGGATAGCTTTCTTGACTCTCCTGATGAATTCTACTTACCGGGATTCGTTGCAGAAGAAATTAGTGCTAAATCTGATGAAGTTTGCCAGCAGGTGAAGGCATTAATTGATTCCAGTATGATTGCAGTCAGGGCAATTGAATTAACTGCGTTGAGGGTTAACATACTTGATCCACTTCAAATTCCCTAGATTCATGATTCAATAAAACTAGAACTTGACGTTCTTATGACATTTACGGTACGCGGCAGTTTATGGGAGAAATTCCCAATGAATAGGCTGCTAAACCGTAATTATTCTAATAACCAGCCAAATACTTCACCTACAGTCAGCCGTAGTTCACTGGCAAAGGAGGGTACGGGAAGCTCATCTTCCGGCTCATCAAATACTTCTGGCTGTTGCTTGGGTTGATAAACGAATATCGTTTCCTCATCTGGGTCAATCAACCAACCTATTTGTGTCTCATGTTTGAGAGAATTTAGAATTTTTTTTGTGACTTTAGTAGCGCTTTGGTCTGGAGATAGGATTTCAATTATCCAATCAGGAGCTGCTTGAAAAACGTTAGCAATTGCGCCATTCTCATCGCGAGGAATTCGCTTCCAAACAAATACCGACACATCAGGTACAATTGACCTCCTTCCAAACGTACACCGCAGTTCCGGGAAAGCCCGCGCAATCTTTTGAGGTTTTACCACTGCATTGATAGCCGTTACCAATTCACCCCGAATTACGCTATGTTCTCCCTGCGGCATTGGCTTTTGAATAATTTGACCATCAATGTACTCGCTGGCAGGTTCGGTTTCGGGTAGCTTCAGAAACTCTTCCAAAGATAAAGGTTTAGCGGGTGTCTGTACCATTTGCAGTTTCCTCTAGTGGTGCTGGATGCCGATATAGCTTGGTTGGGTAGGTATTCGCTCTTGCGATCGCACCTTTGCAACCAACATATAAGCCCAATTCTGCACTGTCCGTCTAATAAAAGCGATCGCCGTTTTCTCCCAAGGTATGGGGACTAACTCGTTGAGAAGCGATCGCTCAACAGTTCTTAGATTCTAAGCAACCTATTAAATCTCTGTAGTACAAATGTAACACAAAAGTAATCAATCGGCGGTAACGTACAACTCTTTACGCCCCGTGCCTTCAAATATAGCGATTCTCATTTGAGTGAGGTACAGATTGACCCCTCCCCCAGCCCCTCCCCGATGCGGAGAGGGGAGCAAGAATCCGGTTCCCCCTTCCCTAGCAGGGAAGGGGGCTAGGGGGTTAGGTCTAGGCGTACCGCTCCTAAGTGAGAACCGCTAGCACTTTAATCCTCATTGTCCATCTAAAGGATTAATCACAAAATCTAGGAGCTTCTGACCTCCGAGGGATAGCTTCAGCCTTGGTGTTTGTTAACTTTATTAACGTAAGCTTGACTAAAGCAAGAAAGTATTCATCACAGGAATTAGCAATCATGCAACAATCAAACACTCCTCCCATCATAAATCCTGAAGAGCGTAATGCTTGGAAGACGGGTTTGACGCCTCAAGCCGAAATCTGGAACGGTCGCCTTGCGATGATTGGTTTTGTCGCTGCGTTACTGACAGAACTATTTACCCAGCAAGGTGTCCTACATTTTTGGGGCTTGATGTAAGTCGCAAGCCACTCATTTAGCAAGACCAATAAGACAGTAATTGAAAAAAGGAAGATAAACAATGACTAACACACCCAACACACCCATTACCAACCCTGAAGACCGCAACGCTGTAAAGTTCGGCTTCACCCCTCAAGCAGAAATCTGGAATGGACGCTTAGCAATGCTTGGCTTTGTTATTGCTCTAGCTATTGAACTCTTCTCGAATCAAGGTTTTCTCCACTTTTGGGGCTTAGTCTAAGCCCAATAATTGAGGCAAAAAATTATTTGTAATAAGGAGAATCAAAAATGGTTAATGCTAACAACTCACCAAACCAACCCATTAGAGACCCCCAAGTGCGAAATGCTTGGGTTGGTGGCTTCACTCCTCAAGCGGAAATCTGGAACGGACGTTTGGCAATGCTTGGTTTTGTCATTGCTCTAGCCATTGAATTAATCTCTGGGCAAGGTATCTTGCATTTTTGGGGACTCATGTAGGTTAAGTCGGCATTGCAACCAATCTAATATTAAGAACCTAAGGGGCTTTAAAAGACTTCTTAGGTTATTTTTTTGTAATTTAGTATTTAAAAATTTGACTTTATTTTAGCCTATTTTTATAGGATTTAAGAGCGATTAATATCGAAATTCAATAAATGATTGAATGTATTTTTAATCAAAGAATATTGTTTGGATAAATTGAAAAATTATTGAATTCAATCAAGAGCGGTGCGAGTTCAGGCGAAAGCTACAATAGAATAGAAACCTGTTGCAATAAAACAGCCAAGAACAAGCCTATGACCACTGCTGCACCGGTTAAAACTCAGTATGAAGCAATTATTGGTCTAGAAACCCACTGTCAGCTGAGTACCCAAACCAAGATTTTCTCTCATTCCTCTACAGAATTCGGTGCCACCCCCAATACAAACATCGATCCCATTTGCCTGGGATTGCCAGGGGTGTTGCCGGTACTGAATCAAAAAGTTCTGGAGTACGCTGTGAAAGCGGGTTTGGCGTTGAATTGCCAGATTGCACCTTATAGCAAGTTTGACCGGAAACAGTATTTTTATCCTGACCTTCCCAAAAATTATCAGATTTCTCAATACGACTTGCCCATTGCTGAGCATGGTTGGCTAGAGATTGAACTACCGGATGAGGCGGGAAACCCTATCCGCAAGAAAATTGGCATCACTCGCCTGCACATGGAGGAAGATGCCGGAAAATTGGTTCACGCAGGTAGCGATCGCCTTTCAGGTTCCACTTACTCCTTAGTTGATTACAATCGTGCTGGCGTGCCTTTGATTGAAATCGTCTCAGAACCCGATATGCGTTCCGGTCAAGAAGCGGCAGAGTACGCTCAGGAACTGCGCCGAATTGTGCGCTACATCGGTGTTAGTGATGGCAACATGCAGGAAGGTTCACTGCGGTGCGATGTTAACGTTTCCGTGCGACCGGTGGGACAGGAGGAGTTTGGCACTAAAGTCGAAATCAAGAATATGAACTCCTTCAACGCTATTCAGAAGGCGATTGAGTTTGAGATCGAGCGGCAAATTGCAGCGATCGAAGCTGGAGAACGCATTATTCAAGAAACTCGACTCTGGGACGAGAGCAAGCAAGAAACCTTTAGTATGCGGACAAAGGAAGGTTCTAGCGATTACCGCTACTTCCCCGAACCGGACTTACCTCCTATTGAAGTCTCTAAAGAACAGTTAGAGCAGTGGCGTAGCAAACTCCCCGAACTTCCCGCACAGAAACGCCATCGTTATGAAAGTGAGTTTGGGCTTTCTGCTTATGATGCCCGTGTGCTGACGGACGATCGCTTGGTAGCAGAGTACTTTGAAGCAGCGATCGCTGCCAATGCCAATCCCAAGCAATCGGCTAACTGGATAATGGGAGACATTGCCGCTTATCTCAACACCGAGAAGCTAACGATTACAGAGATTGCTCTCAAACCCCTCATCCTAGCCGAACTCGTCACCCTAATTGAAGACGGCACTATTAGCGGCAAGATTGCCAAAGACATTCTGCCCGAACTTTTGACTCAAGGCGGTTCAGCTAAAGAACTGGTGGAACGCAAGGGTTTGATCCAAATCTCTGACACTGCTCAACTCGAAGCAATTATTGATGAGGTAATCGCCGCCCATCCGAAGGAATTAGAGCAGTATCGTAGCGGCAAAACCAAGCTACAGGGCTTCTTTGTCGGACAAGTCATGAAGAAAACCAGTGGACGAGCTGACCCCAAGCTGACTAACCAACTTCTAAACAAGAAGCTGAATGGATAGGACAGTTCAGCTCATTAACCTCTGCTATGCCACTGACTTTATCAAACTCAAACTAAAACTTCACAAAGCCCACATACTAGGGGCTTCACCCCTCATGCCTAACTTGATATAGTGTGCTTAGTAGATGCACCCTGATATCGGGAGAGCCGCCTAAGTGGCTCTCCTTTTTTTGTGTCTAAACCTCTGGTGGCAAAAAATAAAATAGGGGGTGACACCCCTCACCCCGCAAGGCTATACTTATGAGAAGTAGATGCACCCTGATGATCGGGAGAGTCCCCTCAAGTGGCAAACT
>JBFLZA010000243.1:0-12065 GCA_040756535.1 Cyanobacteriota bacterium | reverse complement strand
ATCGGCGGTCTATTCCAGTCCCAGCCTTCTTGACTCTGTGATGGAACATAAAGATGTGCTGGTTGATGGCAAAAACGGGATCGGCAGCGCTCATCAAAACAATGAGAATGCTCTGTCCGCTGATATTCAGATCCAACGTCTAACCGCACAACTGACAGCTGCCTACAATCGCATCGCTGCTTTGGAGGAGCAGTTGTTAGCTCGCAGAATTCACACATAAGTTTTCAGTGAAGAAACTCTCGAACAACAATCCTTGGCCTTTCTAGGGCAAAAGGTACAGCGTTATCTGCCGATATAAAAATTGGTCTCAAGTCAGTGTAGTAGTGATACGGATATCGCCACTAAGTCTTTCATAGTATTAAGCGTAGTACGCTACCAAAACAGAAGCGTACTAGAACTAAATACAAAAACTTGGCATTGTATTGTATTGGTGCAGTCGGTCTTCCTAAATTTGACCTTTGCTAAACTACAGAAACTAACTTCGACGGAATTGCATTAACCTTGGCGGTATCGTTCTACCAACGCTTCAATGGCTTGAAGTAACTGCACTGTGTTCCAGCCTTGGTAAAGATGGGCGGCGATCGCACATCCTCCCGCCCCCACACCTTCTTTTACATATCCTTGTTCATAAACTCGCAGCTGAGGATAGCGAGAGCTTGAAAAATTCAACTGGGTTGCCAACAGAGGTACATTACCAATATCTTGTGCTAATCCAATGGTGTTACCAGTAGAATCTTCTGCTACCCAACGAGTCGTTCCTACTACAACTTGTTGGGGTTGCCATTTTAAGGAAGATAGCTCAGCCCTGCCTGGATGAATCTGTAAGGTTGATGCATCGCACTGAGTCTCCAACGCCCTCGCTAGAGCATAAACGGCTAGCATTTGCGTACCACCAGCCAACAAGACCCCACAGCGACGACTGGCGGCAATAGCCATCCCCGCTGCTGCTATTTGCATGGGGTCTCCTACGGCTGCTACTAACCCGAAAGGGTCAACAGTTGTAGAGATGGGGAATTGGGAAAAAGATGGCGTGGAGAGGTTGGACGAACTTTCTGAAAAAGTCCCAGCTCCCCAGCGCTCCCGCTCCCCTCTTCCTCTATCCCTCTCTTGCCATTTTCTCAACCCCGTCTGCACTATTTCCCACTTTTGGGCATGATTACAGCTAGGATGGCTGCTGTTAACCTTACCAACGGCAGGAATACCCAAGCCCGTAAGGATACTTAGGGCAGTTGTCGTTCCTCCCACTACACACTCACTGATAATCAGATATCCTCCATTTGTCTGGGCTGCCAGTTTTTCTCCCCACTTTAAACCTTGCTCAAACAGGTGTTTCACGATATCGAGCGGTAGGGCATTCCCAGACGTGAGGCAGTTCGCCGGCACACCCCCTAAGTCAATGGCGGGTACGGCTGGGGGGTGAGGTAAGCCCGCATTGAACAGATAGACAGGAAGGTCAAACGCCTCAATGACAGCCCGAGAAATCAGCACGGGTGATGCTCCAGCCTTCAGGGGAGGCAGGGGATATTGAGGGTGTAGTGTAACGCCATTAACCAAAAATTCTGCATCTGCGATCGCAGTATATTTACGATCTTCTGGTGTTGCACCAGCAGCAGAAATTCCAGGAATCAAACCTGTAGCAGTAAATCCTAAAATGCAAGCGATTATTGGTTTTTGTCCCTGGTACTGCTGCAACCATTGTTGTCCTTGAGCAAGTTGGGTATAGACTCGAATCATTTTTTTAGGGCTAAAGGTTGACGGGGGAACTCCTGAACTCCTGAACGGGGAATAGGGACGGTTTCAGATGATTTAGATCAAATCGCTTTTATAACCCCCCTTTCAATTTTCGGATTGTTCTCCCCCAGCTCCCCAGCTCCCCAGCTCCCCAGCTCCCCAGCTCCCCAGCTCCCCCAGCTCCTCAGCTCCTCAGCTCCCCAGCTCCCCAGCTCCCCGGCTCCCCAACTCCCTAGCTCCCCCTACCAACCTGCTCTCCCTACCACTCTTTTCGATTAACCTTCATAATCCAGCAAAATTTGTACCCATTGGGGAGGTCGGGGAATGGGGTTACCTAAGCGATCGAGTAAGAGTAAAGCGACAAGATGGACAACGAATAAATAAATGGCATTGTTGAAGATAATGGTCACTACAGCGATCGCCTGAATCAACGTTAAACTTGGCTCAATTAATAACCCCAGTTTGACAAACGCCCAATCCGTCAACTGAGTAATCTGAGTCATCACGTAAACCCAGAGATCTTCACCCAACAGCACCGAAAGTAGCCAAAACCGAAAAAAGAATCCGATGGTACCCAGTAGCGTCCCTGTAGTAATTGAGAAGAGCCAACTGGATTGGCGTCTCCAAAATGCTCCGAGTTGGACACCCATTAACCCATAAGGGATGACAAACAGAATGCTGCGGGTTGGTCCCATGAGGACTGACAGCAATAACCCTGAAACCAGCGCCGCCATCCAAGATGCTCGATTTCCCCAACGCAGGTAAACTAATGCGATCGGGATTGGGAAAAACATCCGCAGTACTGGCCCTAGGGGAAAGTAATAATTAATCAGCCAAATTAAGCTAGCGGCGCTGGCAAGAAAAGCCGTTTCCACCATTGCTAATGGTGCTACAGCTATAGGCGGCGGAGTTCCTCGCTCAGCACCTTTAGGAGGAGAATCACTGAAATTTGGCTCTGCCACAGCCCTTTCGCTGATCTCGGAAGTCTCGTCAGTTTGGTCTATGGGAGCAGGTGATTGGGTCTGGTGAGCGGCATCATCCGTTGAGTCAAGATTCCTCTTTTGAGGTTCAGTTTCTGAGTTTAAAGGCTGGTTTTTTGTTTCCTCAGAAGCATCGGGACGAGACGCTCGGATATTATCAAATGAATCGGTCATCTTAAAATAACTACTGGAGACTCCCGTTCAGGCTAGCCTATTACAGGGAAGGCAAGCGGGGCGTAATATGCCGCTTATGCAAGAAGCGTATCTCGCTACATAACTACAATAAGGCGAGAAAAGAAATATAGTCTGATTGGCGAAAAATCCAATTTGAGGTTGATTTTTTGGCATCTTTATGCTATCAGACGACTGGGGCGTCTCAGTAAAAACCGCTACAATCTAGGATGCCAACGGTGCGACTTGAACATTCTTTGAGTGGGACAGTTAAGTAGCCTCCTGACTGGGAAAGGGATTAATAGTCACTGAAGACAAATCCGAAACCAATGAGTCCGGTGGCTCAGGTCCTACTTCCTGAATTACCAGCACCGAACAAGGAGCGTGGTGAACCACATGATTACTCACACTTCCCAATAGGGCTTCTGCTAGTCCTGTATAGCCTCGACGCCCTATCGTTATTAAATCTGCTCCCCAATCGGTAGCAATTTCACAGATTTGTTGACCGGGTTCACCAACTTGGTACTCCGCTTCTGTCGGTACTCCTTGGTTGAATGCTTCTTGTCGGTAGCGTTCCAGCATCTCCTGTGATTCTTGAATTCGCTGTTCAATCAAAATGCCTTGAGTTTGGTAGTCGTTCAGGGTAAGATTCTGTGGCAAAACGGTTTGATGGGGCATCATAAGTGTTGTTCCACCCACCATTTCGGGGCTAATGCAATGAATCAGCCTAATTACCGCTTTATTTAACACGGCTAGATCCAGCGCCTGTGCAAAAACATGACGACTCAAGGGTGAGTTATTAACAGCAACAAGAATTTTTTTAAAACTCATAGATATAGTCTCCTAAATGGAGGGTGTTCAAGAAAATAGGTGCTTAACTACCCTGGCAGCTTGCTCACAACTAACTTGAGTTGTGTGTGCGAGGACAATAGTAGAAGTGACTAGTAGTAGGGCGGGCAATGCCCACCCTCCGTTAGAAGAAGTACTTGGTATTGCGTTTGAACAACTCCTGAATTGAGGGTTTACGCGATAATTTTCTCCAAGGCGGACACATCAGGGATAAACATGATGTCGTTATCGCGCTTGATTAGCTCCTTCTTCTCTAGCTTAGTCAGCACCCGTGTCACTGTCTCCCTCGCCAACCCACTGAGACTGCTTAACTCCCGATGAGGTAAGTTAGGAATTTCAGTTCCTTGCTGTTTGAGTTTTCCTTGTCCTTCGGCTAAAAACAATAAAGTATCTGCAACCCGCGACATACTATCGGACTCCCGTAGGCGAAGACGCCGATTGACTTGGCGCAGACGCTTAGCCATCAGTTGCGACAAGCGAACACCAGCTAGCGGTTCGCTATGAATTAATTGGATAAAATCCTGAGCGGGAATGCTGCCAATCGTTGTGGGAGTCAGGGTAATGACGTCGGTTGAACGCGGAACCTCATCTAGGGCCGCCATTTCACCAAAGAGTTCTCCCTTTCCTAGAATATTCAGGGTAACTTCTCTACCGTCAAGGTTGTAGGTACGAATCTTTGCCCAACCTTCCAAAATGAAGTAGACAGAGCCACCCCAGTCATTTTCCAACAAAATTACTCGATTGGCAGGATGGCTGCGGGTAACAACGTGAGCAGTCGCTTGCTCGACAGAAGCTGCTGGCAAGCTAGCAAAAAAAGGAGCCGCGCTAATCAACTCGTTAACATTTGAGTTCATCTCGTGTGAGCTGTATCGGTCTTCCATGAGGGCAAAGCACATTGTAAACGCAGTGGACAGAAGATGCTCAGCTGTCCACTAAAAATTGAGGGGAAAAAGCTTTTGCCGTTCCAACCAACAAGTGCAACAGTCTGAGCAACTGAGGACTTGCTGTGGCTGGCACCTCACCAACCTCTCAAGGCAAGTTAGGATGGCCGATGCAGCAGTTGTTCCCTCATACATGACGGCTCTACCAAAGCGGAGGTGCCTACTATGGCTAATTCTGTCAGAGCTTGAGGCAATCATCGGCTAATGGGCACACAGTTATTATGATCTATCTTGAGCCATCTCCAAACACTCAGCTTATCCTAAAGGCATTTATGGTGAATCCAACAGCAGAAACCGTAATGTTATTTATGATGATCACCATCAAGCCGGGTATTTATCAATATTTTTTGAAAGGTGTGGGCTTCGGTGATCGCTTTTCTTTGTTAAATCTGAATTCATCGGCTTAAATTCAGGTCAATAGCGTCCGTTGCTCATGTTTATTTACCATTAAAGTAGGGGGCTTATACTTACTCCTGTATCAGTGCTATTGTTCTCGTCAAGGGTTCCACCGTGACTTCTCTGAATGATATTCAATCTCTAATCGCGGATATTGACAGCATATTACTTAAAGCGGATGCCCGTCTCCCCTGGTCTAAGCCTGGTGAAGTCGCCAGAGAGCGCTTGGTTCTGGAGCGAGTTCGTAGCTACCTGATTTCCCAGTATCAGAATTTGATGGCTGCTTCCAATGAGCTGCCTATACCTACACTCCCAGCTCAGCAAGAAGTAGTCTCTCAGCTTGTACAAGCGGTTTCACAAGAAATGAGCGCTCTGCGTGCCAATCTTATGATGTCCTTGCAGGCAGAGGTAGAAACTCTTCACCAGCAACGGGAATCTCTGGTCAAAGAAATTCAGCAATTGGAACAAAAAAAGCAGCAGATTAATTCTCTGAGGCAGCCCGATACACTAGATCAGCAGATGCTCTCAGAGTTTGCCCAGCGGTTAATGAACCGTTGCACCGAAAGTTTAACGCAAAATCTATATCAGATTTTAGCCAATTTTTCAACAGGCGCACTTCATACCGCCGCGAGCCCTAATGCGATCGCACAGAGAACACCGTCCTCAGAACCCTTCACCCTACCGTCCTCCAATCAAGGTCGATTTGGGGAAATGATATCGCCTCAAGAAACTAGCGAACAACTGCGGAAACTACAAGAGCATTCCGATCGCATGTTGCTCACCTTAGAAGCTAGCCAACGGGCGATATGGGACGCTCTACAGCGAGATCTTCAAGCCTATCAAGAGTCTATGTCCAAGGGATTGGAACAGATGCACAGTTTAGGCATGGAAGGAGAATTGTTGTTTACGAGCTTAATCCATCGCTTGAGGCAGCAGGTAGAACAAGAAACCCCAATCGTTTCTTCATCGCTGCAACTGCCGGATTCACTGATTCAAACCACACAGGCAGATCTCAGTCCAACAGCACCAGCACCCTGGCTACCCAGTGATGCTCTCACACCAGCACCGGAAAGTACATCATCGCCCCCATTATCCTTTTCTCAACAGCCTGAATCTTTAGCCTCACATCTGACTGAACCAGAAAGCGCCAAGGGAGACGCAATTCATCCTATCTTCACCGATGAATCAGAGGCGATTCCCAACGATGAGGCTAGCTCCTCTAGCACCGCTAATCCTACACCTATACAGGAGGCTAACACCACCACTCCATCCCCTTCCGAGGCGTCTCAGACATCCTTTGAAGACAGTTTTCTAGCCAATCTGAACTCTGAAGAGTGGGAAGTTGTCGAAGGACTAGATTCTGAAGATCTGAACTTCGACCTCGATCACGACGAGGATGTAGATACGTTTATTCAGTTAAACATCGACGACCAATCGTTACCTCCTGCTCCAGAAGAAACAGGTGGATCGAGTTTTTCAGACACAGATGATACCGATTTCCTGTTGAATTGGCTCAATCAAAGACAAATCGAGGCTTCCCAAACAGACGCCAATACACAAGCTGATACAGCAACAGAATTAGGCAACCCCAAGAGTACGGCGGAACCTAGCTGGAATATAGACCAACGTCGCCGGGATATTGACGATTTATATCAAAGTCTATTTGGGGCAGACTCTCTGATAGACACGTCAAAGCTCGATGAATCCAATTCCTCTGTTGAGGTTGAGGCAGATGCCTCAGAGGCAACGCAGGCGGCAAAAATAATTTCAGGAAATGACCCGCTAACTACTGAGGACGACCTTACTCCCTTATCTCCTCAGCTTGAAAGTATTTTGTTTGAAGGGCTTGCCGACCCAACCCCTCATACTTCCCAAGCGCCCCCCTCAGTCGAAGCAACAGGAGCGTTGGCGCAGTCATGGGAAACTTTATTTTTTGAAGAGCCAGAGCCTCAGCCACCGAGTTCTACCGATGTCGCTGAGCAAGCGCCGTCAAGAACAGACGAATCCTTATCCCATCAAGATTTTACCCAGGAGCAAGGAGGCATTAAGAGCATTGCCGCATTGACTGATTTGTTTGAGGAGATAGGATTGAATCCATTGCCACCTGCAACAGAAGGAAACTCAATACCTGCCTCAACCGAACAAAGGGTGGAATCCCCGCCTGACACCCATTCTGAAGCTAATCTAGAAGATACCTACATTCCCGCCTCTCCAGAGGAGGATTTACTCTCAACAGCTTACTGGGAGAGTAATTCAGAAAGAGAAATTAGCCTTAACCAAAACATTTTTCAGCAGCTTCGGCAAGATCTTACCCGCTTTGAGCTGTATAAGAATCAGAATGTCCCCAGGCCAGAGGGGCAGGGTTTAGCGAGTAGCGAGTTTTCAGGGTTCCCCGATGCTCCCTACACTTATCCCTTCAACTCGTCTAACCCGCAAGTACCGATCTCATCTCAAGAGTCCTTAGCGGAAGATTGGGAGGAGTTTGTCCTCAATGAACTTAGAGAGCAGCAGGACTGGATCGATCATTCAAGCTCGCTCACCTCTGAACCGGTGGAGTCAGATTTCGATCCCGATTTGTTTCCTCAAGAAGCCCTAGAGTTAGACCCTGAAAATGCACTCAAGGCGTCTGCATCGGCTGCTGAAGAGTTCACCATCCCTGGAGCAGCAATTGAGGAAATAGATGCGCCTGGGTACTTTGCATATGAGGGTGAGAATTTTGATGCGATTCAGTGGGATGAGTCAGCAGAGAACACCACGGATGAAGTGATTACCTCATGGGACGCAACAGCCTCTTTTACTTCATCGGAATTGGAGTTTGACTCGGATTTGTTTACTGAAGAAGTGCTGGATTCGGAGGCAGGGAGTGAGGTCAGTGATACCCTACCCGAAGACTTGGAGGCACAGCAACTCGATGATGCATCCAATCGGGGTAACATACCAGAAAATGAGGTTCGCGTCCTTCCTCCTCAAGACACAACGTTGCCCCCACCCTCCTAAAAAAGTCGCTCGTGGAGTTCCCCCAGCTCCCGGAGAGGGAGTGTCAACTTTCTTTAAAATTTTTTATCTGATCGCAACTGCATGACTGCCAATTTAGAACCCTCAAAGACGGATGCTAACGGCGCTGTCTGGTACTTGGGACTTGACTTGGGCACTACTGGGATTTCTGCTGTCCTCTTGGACTCCTCTACGGGCCATCGGTACCCCCTTTATTGGTTGCAGGCTATACCGAGCAACTCAGATAAATGGCGAACTTTACCGTCCCAATTCCCTTGTGATAGCTCTAGTGAAACGACTTTTCGATTACCGACTGTTATCTACTCAGGCCCTGCAACCAACCAACTCTTCGATTCGCCAATCCCGCCGATTGTTGTTGGTTCCTTGGCGTCTAAGCTGGCCAATCATCAACCGGGAATATTACTGGAGAACTTTAAACCCTATTTGAATAGTGGTATTCCCTACTATTGCTCAAAACGTCATGAGTGGGAGCCAATCTTGCAGTTGCCCAATCAGCAGCTTGTTTCTCTATACTGGATACGGCGAGCGTTACAGGCGCTGTTAGCCACGTTGATGCCAAGTAGTACCTTACCCGATTCCCTGATCACGGTGGGAGCGCAGGGGTTGGAGAGTGAAGCCCTGGCAACAGCGTTACAGCAGCTAGAGGGTGTCATTTTTGGCTGTCCTGCTGCTTGGGGAGATACTTACCGCTTCAATTTACGGGAAGCTGTGCTAGACGCTAAGTTGGTGCACTCTCCAGAACAAATTTTCTTTCTTGAAGATGCGATCGCATCTCTTCTTGCAATTTTACCGAGTTTCGGGAGCAGACAAGAAAATGCTCTGGACAGCGAACAAGGGAAATATGATTACACCGATAAAAGTAATTTTTCAGAAAGTTCATCTCACGTCTCCCCATCTCCCCGTCCCCCCATCCCCCCATCTTCTTTAAGTGGCGGGACTTTGGTCATCAATTTGGGGGCAACGACAACGGAAATTGCTTTGGTGAATTTGCCTGATGACCTTCAGGAGTTAACTTATAGTGACTTTAATCTTTATAGTTTGCCTTATGCCGGCAATGCGATCGACTTAGATATTTTTTGCCAACTGCTGTACCCTCAACTTTCGGCTGAACAACAGCAGCAACTTGCACTCCCAGATGATTTTGAATGGCCCCAACCCGGTCAACCCGACACCCAAAAGCGCGATCGCTTAACCTTCCTGTTGCAACATTCTCCCTTCGGTCAAGCTTTCGTTAAAGCAACAAGTTATATAAAGGTAATTTTGCAACATAAAGAACAATTTACCTTATCCTTGGATAATCAGCCCTGTACCCTAACACGTAGAGATTTAGAGACCAAAGTAGTTTTACCGTTCATTCAACACCTCAATCAAAACCTGAGGACGCTGATGATTGAAACGGGAATATCAGAACCAGGAATTTCCCAAATCTTCTTGCTTGGTGGCACAGCGAAGGTAGGACTATTTGCCAAGTGGATACAGCAACGGCTTCCCAATGCCACTTTAATTCAGGGTGTGGATTTACCCGAAGAAAGCTGGGTTGCGGCTGGATTAGCAATGTTGCCTCTGTATCCCCAAGTTTTAAATTATTCGCGACAGCAGTACAGTGAGTATTTTCTCCTGTTGGAGTTGCTGCGTGCTTTTCCCGAAACTTCAGGGGAAGCGGCAACACACCTCTACAGCCTTGAGGAAATTTTGCAACAGTTAGAGCATCGGGGGCTGAATACAGGGGCTTTTTATGAACGACTCGTTCGCTTGGTGGACGGCCAGCTACCTGTTGGTTTAGTTCCCTCCCTCGAAGAACTCAGCTTGATATCTCCAACCTCGAAGGAAAATAAATACTACACCAAGCTAGCTGCTAGTACGGGGATTTTTTCTCAGGAGGGCGATGGTCTATATCGCCGGAATCTTCAACAGCAGGAGTGTCTGCGCGAGTACTTAGAACTCGTTTTGGCTGGAACGCATCAAAAGTTTGAAGAACCCTTAATGGTTCTTTGGAGTACGGCTATATAATTTAATCTTGCATTATACTACTTATATAGATTTTTTTTCAAATAAAAGAGATTTTCTTTACAATATCTTTAAAAACAAAGCAATAATTGTAAAGAGTCAATGAACGAATCCGGGTTCCTCTATCGAATTCTTAAAGAAGATTAATATCAAAAGTATGGGCTGAACCGAAACGCCTAATGTTCTGTACATAACAGAAAGAAAGCCGTGTCTACCACTATAGAAACTTCCGAGTCCTTACCCGTTGACTCGTTAGATTTCCCTTATCTTATCCAGGGTTCCAAAGGCGATCACAAGATACACTACTCTGCTTTCAGCAAGCGCAAGCGATTGCTTGATATAGTAGGAGCTTTAATTGGGTTATCCATTACGGCTATTCTCTTCACTCCTATTGCGATCGCCATCAAGTTGGATAGTCCAGGCCCAATCTTTTATCGCCAGATTCGCTGTAGTGTGAAAGGCAAGCCCTTTTACATGTGGAAGTTTCGCTCAATGCATTTGGGAGCTGACCGACTACAGCATTTAATTGACAATCAAGCTAAAGGCAATATTTTCAAAAACCCCAATGACCCACGTATCACTGGCGTGGGTCGATTTTTGCGTCGCACCAGTTTAGATGAGTTTCCTCAGTTCTGGAATGTTCTCAAAGGAGATATGAGCTTAGTCGGGACTCGTCCGCCTACACCCAATGAGGTGATGAAGTATGAATTGCATCATTGGGAGCGATTGAATATTAAACCTGGAATGACAGGAGAGTGGCAGGTGAACGGACGCTCTAGGGTTACAGATTTTGAGGACATCGTTCGTTTGGACATCGCCTATCAGCAAAAGTGGTCTATCTTCTATGACTTGAAATTAATACTCAAGACTCTCTTAGTCGTTGCCTGTCAAGAGGGAGCTCATTGAGTTCAAGTGTTTTTTAGGGACAATGTAGGACGAAAAAAGCTCTTTCTGTAGAGAGAACTTTCGTGAAAACGTTCAAGCTTGGCGAGTTATGAGCTATGAGTGAAGGCAGAAGCCTTTTGACTTGTAGCTCTTTTGTTTATGACTATACCCAACTGGATTACTTTTTCTCGTTTACTGGGGTTACCGTTTCTTCTGTACGGTTTGCATAACCCCACCGAGAAGATACGCTGGATTTGCTTGGCTGTTTTTTTAGTGGCTGCTGGAACGGATTGGTTAGACGGTTATCTGGCGCGTAAACTGAACCAAGTGAGCGATTTAGGCAAGTTCCTTGACCCCTTAGTGGATAAATTTTTGGTCTTGGCTCCTCTGTTGGCGTTAATTCAGCTCGGTCAAGTACCCGCTTGGGGTGTTTTTCTAATTTTGGCACGAGAATTAGCGATCGCGGGTTGGCGAGTGAACCCAGTCTTAACAGGTAGCACGAAGATTAGCGGAGCCAATTTCTGGGGTAAACTCAAAACCGTGAGTCAAATTTTAGCCATCTCCCTTTTGATTGCACCAACACCCGACACTTGGGAGCTTTTTTCCTTAATCGCATTCTGGATTTCTGTCGCCTTGACTTGGATTTCTGGAGCTATCTATTTATTCCCTCAAAAAACGAATCAGCCATCAGCAGCTTAACTACTGATGGCTAATAGCCGGGATTGCTCATAGGTTTTAGGTCTACGTGCTGCTTGAGACTTGACCTTCAATCCGGGCTTACAGTATGCACTCTGGGTTTGCGGGCTCCTACAGAAGCGCCAATCAGGGATGCTGCCAAACCCAGTAAGGAACCAATGATAAATGACCCCGCGGTTTTCGCTGCCGTTTCAGCTATGTTGCGAGCTTGAGTAGCGCTTGCTGTGGGCACTTGATTCGGTAAAGCGACTCCACCCGGTTGTTGTACTTGGTCGAGAATCTCTCCCGAATTGGCGGCAACAACACCAAAAGTGCCGGAGATGCCACTGGCTAGCAACCAAGAACTAATCGCTAAAGTCGTTGCCCAGAGAATTGCACCATTCAATAGGGCAGT
>JBFLZA010000242.1:0-12095 GCA_040756535.1 Cyanobacteriota bacterium | reverse complement strand
CCAATCTGGGAGTAGGTCAATCTAAGGTCGAAGATGCACTGGCAAAAGTTTTGGCTTGTATGGGGTACTTCGAGCTCAAAGACGATATAGCTGTTATTGTGGGCTTGCCTTACCTTTCTCAAGAACAATTTGAACGGGAAAAAGCAGAGTTGGTGAGCCTGCTTACCGGTCCCCATGTTGTGAATTATCGAGGCGAATCTTTGTCGCTTAATATTACGAAGGTTTGGGTCATGCCGGAGGGATATGGCAGCCTCTTGTGGTGTGAAGCGCAGCCGAAAAAGGGCCCAAGTCCAGACTTTACGAAACTTCCGGTGGCCATTGTAGATATTGGGCATCAAACCACTGATTGTTTAATGGTGGATAGCTTCCGGTTCGCACGGGGAGCTTCTAAGAGTGAAGCCTTTGGGATGAGTCAGTTTTACGAGCAAGTGGCTGCTGAGATTGAGGGAGCAGATAGCCAATCTCTGTCTTTGATTACAGCAGTGAATCGAATCAAAGGCGATCGCTTTTATCGACCTAGGGGAGCCAGCAAACCAACCAATTTAGACGATATTCTGCCCAACTTGAAGGAGAGTTTCTCTCGTGAAATTTGCAGCCGAGTGTTAGCATGGCTACCAGAGCGCGTAACAGATGTCATTCTCACCGGAGGCGGCGGCGAGTTCTTCTGGGATGATATCCAACGCCTGCTCAAAGATGCGAAAATTAATGCTCACTTAGCCGCACCTTCTCGGCAAGCGAATGCTTTGGGGCAGTATATTTATGGAGAGGCCCAAATTGCCGCCTCCACCCGCGCCGCCAAGTCTTAAAACTGATGTTCCATTGGTCAAAAAAAGTAGTTAAATCGGTCACGTTCAGTCCAGAGGTTGCTGACGAAAGCTTGTTAGCGATTGTTGAGAGTGTCTTGGAGAAACAACCCAACAAGACGTTCAGTGACCTCTGTAAGGAGGCTTTGTGGCAATCGTTGTGTGTACCCGAATCGGTGCGACCTGGCCCTAAAACGGCTCAGATGGAGCAGCAAATCTCTGGTCTGCAACACCAGTTGGATAGTCTTGAGCAACGTTTTTTTGCTAAGGAAGCCAATCGGTTGGAGTCGATAGAAGCTCAGCTAAGTCAACTCACGCAGCAATTGGCTCAGCTAGTACTCCTAGTCAATCAGCGACCCGTTTTTGAGTCTTCTCAACCGTTGCCTCAACTGTTAGAACCGCAGGAAGAAACGCTCGCTCCTCCACCCCCTCCCCAAGAAGTTGACCCCTTGTTGAGCCGCCTGACTCCATTTTTGGATGATTTTTAAGGGATTTGGCTCGATTAACGGATGCGGTAAGAACTCTGTCTTGAGTAAGGCGAGAATGTACCACAATTGAGTCTTGGATAATTTTGCGATCGCCTCAAGGGTTTTTGACCGAACTGTGTTTTTCCCGTTGAGGCGATTCTTTGTTGCTCCAACCCAGCAATACGACTTGTTTGGAGATAAATACCTCTCTTTGAGTGGATGAGAGCTGATTGTTGCTTCTGCCTGGAGAAAGACGTTTTCTGGAAAAATCAATTGCACAATTGTTATTAAAATTACTTAAAAAATTGCTTTTCAATAAGCAGGTTATTTTGTCTTTAATTGAGCGGAGTAGAAGCAGTGATTGGCAATAACGTACTCAGTTCAGATTCATTGAGTCATATGAGTACGGAAGAACTTAAACAAAAACTTTTAAAGCTTGCCGAAAGCCGAAATACAGAATCTATAAAACAAAAAGTACTGTTTTACAAAAATGAATTGGCACCGATTGTTGAGGAATTGAGTCGGCGCAATCCGTATCCAAATCCTGAAAATCAAGTCCCTCTGGTTATTGGCGTTTGGTCTTCTGCTTGGTCTACTATACCTTATCAAGACCTTCTCCCAGGACGGATAGGCGAACAGTCTTACCAAATTTTTCACGACGATGGTTACTATGCCAATATCGCCCGCTACAGTCCTGGGCAAAAGATACCTGTTTTGGGAAAATTATCATCAAGACTTTTAGCTTATGATTTAATGGTGCTTCAAAAGTATCAAGTAAAAAAGGGTCAATGGGATATTCAAAATATAAGGATAGAACAAGCATTTAGAATGGGAAGCGTTCCTCTAAATATTGAAAAGGCAGAGGATTGGTTTACAGAAATTGTCAACTCTAAGGTAAAGCCATCTTCCCAAACCATAGATTCTCTAGAAGCACCATCACTAGAAAATCTGGATAAAAGTACTGCCAAAAAGTTACAAACAGCCTTTTTGATGGTTCCCCAGTTCGAGCATTTATATATAGATCAAGACTTTCGCCTGGTTAAAACTCAACGAGAAGCCAAGCAAAGACCTTCTTATACCATTGCTGTTCGTCTGCGATGATGATTGGCTACTGAGGGAGTGTCAATACAGCTTATCTTCCCCATGAAACTGAGCAGTACTATCAAGAACTCCTCTACTGACTCGGCTGAATTTCGGTAACTTCACAGGAATTACACTTTATCCTGATGTTCATCGGGGTAAGCTGAATAAGGAAAGGGGGTAAGTGTATCTACTTACTTCCAATAAATTTTCAATCGAAAAAATTTAATCATAGAATTTGTCTAATCGTAGTTTAGGATACAGAAATTTTTTTGAATTCTACCCTAAGAAAGGTCTGCATCTACACCGAACGTGTAACAGGGAGTTACCATGCAGCCTGACCCCATTGCGATCGCATTACCTACTCTAGAGCATCTCATCGACCGCCATCCCCTAACCACTCTTCCGGACACACCATTAGTAGATGTCATTGCTTTAATGGGTCAAGGACGAAGAACTTATTCTTGGTCTAGTCCTCAACCAATCTCCCTCGAAGACAATCAACCCTCAGCCCAAGCACCACAAGGACAAACAGCGAGGGCAAGTTTTACGAACCCAGTGCCAGCTAGCTGTGTCTTAGTGCTGAAAAACCAGCAGTTGGTTGGGATGTTTACGGTACAAGAGCTTTTGCGCCTAGCGGTTTCAGAAGTAAACCTGAGGGAAACCAAGATTGGCGATGTCATGACGCGATCGCTAATTACCCTGACTCTATCTGATTCGTGCAATCTCTTTACAGTTCTATCGCTGTTCCATCAGCATCAAATTCATCACCTACCTGTTTTAGACCCTCAGGGTCAATTGTTAGGGTTAATCACAGTTGACAGCATTTGTAGAGGTTTAACACCGCTCAATCTCCTCAAGCGGCAACGGGTAGCAGCAGTGATGTCCAAGAAAGTTACTCAGGCCCCCTTGAGCGCCTCTGTCCTGAACCTCGTCCGTCTCATGGTGCAAGAGCGTAGGAGTTACGTATTGCTGACGGAAGAAGGGACAAACGTTAACAAGTCGTTAGCACAACAGAGTGTAACCCAAGGTGAAACGAGAGAAGACAACCTTCAACCTTCAACCCCAGTCGGGATTATTACAGAACGCGACCTTGTTCAACTCATTGGGTTGTCGCTGTTGGGGCTAGATATATCTAAAGCTCAAGCGCAGATGGTACTAAGAACACCCCTGCTGTGGTTGAGTCCAGATGATTCATTATGGAGTGCCCATCAACAGATGCAGCAGTGGCAGCTCCAACACGCATTAGTAGGTACAGAGCCAGACAACGGGTTGGGAGTTTTTACTCAACAGGAGCTGCTGCGATCGCTCGAGCCAATGGCAATGCTGAGCTTGATTGAAGAATTAGAACAAAGCATTTCAGACAAGACAGCAACTGTCAATCACGCTACAACACAATTAGAGTCTGTTAAGACATCACAACCGAGCCAATCAATATCCTTTTTGCAAAAGTCTCTTTTGCAAGAGGAGAAAAAGGAGTACATGTTAAAGGAAACAAGGGAAAACCAATCCTTTTCCCCTTCCCCCTTCTCCTTTCCCCTTACTTCTGAGAGAAGTTTAATATCCCTAGAGTCACTCAACACACTCTCACCCCCCATCATCGAAGGAGTATCAGCCGAGCTAGTTATTGGAGACACCAGCCATTCCTATAGCGAACACCTCGCTTCCGATCAACTGCCCCTTGAGGAGATC
The DNA here is from genome assembly GCA_040756535.1 of Cyanobacteriota bacterium. Classification (GTDB taxonomy): domain Bacteria; phylum Cyanobacteriota; class Cyanobacteriia; order Cyanobacteriales; family Coleofasciculaceae; genus JBFLZA01. The sequence goes on along the minus strand of JBFLZA010000242.1, from coordinate 8,053 downwards.
AAGGCATCGCAGGAGTTTTTGAATCATATCCTCGATGTGATTCCTGACCCTGTTTTTGTCAAAGACGAACAACATCGTTGGATTGCTTTCAACCAAGCCTTTTGTCAGTTCATTGGTTATAGCAAAGAACAACTGCTAGGCAAGTCAGATTATGACTTATTCCCTCCAGAGGAAGCTAAGGTATTCTGGCAAAAAGATGACTTGGTCTTCAGTACTGGCGTTGAGAACGATAACGAGGAACACATTACGGATTCTCAAGGGAACATTCACATTCTCTCTACTAAAAAGGCTGTCTTTCAGGATGTAGGAGGGAATCAATTCTTGGTCGGCACAATCAGCGATATCACCGCTCGCCAGCTGACAGAGCAAGAACTGAAAATAGCCAAAGAACGTCTAGATTTAGTAACGCATGCATCCCAAGACGGTTTTTGGGAATGGAATCTCCTGACAGGAGAAATTTACTACTCTCCCCGTTGGAAAGAGATGCTGGGTTACCTAGAGTGTGAACTGCCCAACGATTTGATTTCCTGGGAAAAAGTCATCTTTGCAGAAGACCGCATCGCTGCCCTGAAGCCGATGGAGGATTACAAGGGCGGCACAGCATCCCGCTTCCAGGTAACCCAACGTTTCCATCACAAAAACGGCTCTACCGTTTACATGCTTTCACGAGCCATTCACTTGAAAGATGCGGATGGACGAGTGATTCGCATGATCGGTGTTCATACAGATATTACTGAGTTAGTCAATGCTCAAGAAGCATTGCGCTACAGTGAAGAGCGGATGCGGGCGCTTTTGAATGCCATTCCTGATTTTATGTTCCGTCAACGGATGGATGGGACGTACTTAGATTTCAAGGCAACAGAAGACAACTCAATCGAACTATTTGAAACTTTTATTGGAGAGAATTTCTGTGATTTACCGATACCTGAAGCGGTAAAGACACTTCATCTCCAGCTTCTCCAATTGGCTGTAAAAACAGGAGAGATACAAACTTATGAGTATGACTTAGAAAAGCCGGATGGAGTGAAGAGCTATGAAGCACGGATTGTAAAAAGTGGTGCCGATGAAGCGGTTTGTATCTTGCGCGACATCACCGATCGCAAACGCACAGAGGAAAAACTGCGAGCGAGTGAAGAACGCTATCGCTTATTGATTACAACGATGGCAGAAGGCATCGTTCTTCAGCAGGCTGACGGTAAAATCACAACCTGTAATGCCAGTGCTGAACGTATTCTGGGGCTGAATGTTCAACAGATGATGGGGCGGACATCCATCGATTCGTGCTGGCAATGCATCCATGAAGATAACTCTCCTTTTCCAGGCGAAGAGCATCCAGCCATGGTAACGTTACGCACTGGCGAACCGCAGTCCAATGTTGTGATGGGTGTCCACAAACCCGATGGAACGCTCACCTGGATTTTGATTAATTCTCAGCCTTTGTTGCGATCGGGTGAAACGAAGCCCTATGCTGCCGTGACCTCATTTTCTGACATCACCGATCGCAAACAAGCAGAAGAAGCGCTGCGACAACGAGCTGAGCGGGAACGGTTAATTAGCGCTATTTCTTTGAAGATTCGTCAGTCTTTGGATTTGGAGGACATCTTAAACACCACCGTCACAGAAGTACGGCAGTTCCTCGGTTGCGATCGAGTGATAATTTACCAATTCAAGCCGGACTGGAGTGGAATTATCGCCGTAGAATCTGTGATTTCGCCTTGGCAATCCGTTCTGGGACAAGAAATTACAGACCCAGTCTTTATCGAGGAGTATGTTGAAGCTTACAAAAAAGGTCGCATCCAAGTTGTAGAAGATATTTATACCGAGGGGCTACAACCTTGTCATATTGAACTTTTGGCTGAATTTCAAGTCAGAGCCAATTTGGTTGTACCCATTGTCCGAGGTCAAGAACTTTGGGGGTTGTTGGTTGCTCATCACTGTCGCTGTGCCCGTCAATGGCAGCCGTTGGAAATTGATTTACTCCAACAATTAGCGACCCAGGTTGCGATCGCCGTTCAGCAATCTCAACTTTATCAAACCCTACAGGCTGAACTTGCCGAGCGCAAACAAGCGGAGATAGCGCTGCGACAGCAAGCCGAGCGAGAACGTCTCACGAGTTCAATTTCTCTACGGATTCATAAATCCCTCAAACTCGAAGAAATTCTTGAGACTACAGCGACCCAAGTGCGACAGTTTCTTCAAACGGATCGGGTCATCGTTTACCGTTTCAATCCCGACTGGAGTGGCGTTATTGCTGTAGAGTCAGTCAGCAAGGGCTGCATAGAGGTTTTAGGAAGTACAATGTATGACCCCTGCTTTGGCAAAAATTATACCCATTTGTATCAGCAAGGTCGGATTGGGGTGGTTGAGGATGTTTACAACGCGGGTTTGACACCTTGTTATGTTGACTTTCTGACTCAACTCCAAGTGACGGCGTCTCTGACAGTACCCATTTTGCAAGGCGAGAAGCTCTGGGGATTGCTAATTGCTCATCACTGTCGCGGCCCTCGACCGTGGCAATCACTGGAAATTGACTTGTTGCAAAAGTTGGCGACTCAAGTTGCGATCGCAGTTCAGCAGTCGGAACTGTACGAACAACTCCAATCTCAACTGTGCGATCGCAAGCGGGCGGAGGAAGACCTGCGCGAGAGTCAGACGGCTCTACAACGGCAAGTTCATCGGGCAATGTTGCTCAAGCAAATTACCCAAGAAATCCGCCAGAGTTTAGATACTCATAAAATTTTTCAGACGACTGCCACTCAAATTGGTAAGGCATTTCGCGTTAACCGCTGTGTTATTCATGCCTACATTGCCACACCTAGCCCGCAAATTCCAGTTGTTGCAGAATATTTAGAACCGGGCTACGAGTCAATGTTGGAATCACGGGTTCCGCTCATTAGCAATCCTCATGCTGAACGAGTAATCACTCAAGACGCGGCCGTCGTTTCCCCGAACGTCTACACTGACTCCTTGCTGCAAGCGGCTATCTCAATGTGCCAGGAAATGGGTCTAAAATCCATGCTGACGATTCGCACCTCGTACCAAGGAGAACCGAATGGAGTTATCGGCTTGCATCAGTGTGACTCCTTACGGGATTGGACAAGCGATGAGATTGAACTGCTAGAGGCAGTGGCTGATCAAGTAGGAATTGCCCTGGCCCAAGCCCGTCTCCTAGAGCAAGAAAAGCGCCAAAGCGAACAACTTGCTGAACAAAACATCGCCTTAGAAAGAGCCAAACAAGCCGCAGAAGCAGCAAATCGAGCCAAGGGTGAATTCCTGGCGACCATGAGCCACGAAATTCGCACCCCGATGAATGCGGTCATTGGCATGACGGGTTTGTTGCTGGATACTAAACTCAATTCCCAACAGGTTAACTTTGTTGAAACCATTCGTACTAGTGGCGAGTCACTGCTCACCATCATTAACGACATTCTTGACTTCTCCAAAATCGAGTCAGGCAAGCTGGAACTTGAGGAACAACCTTTTAAAATCCGCACTTGTATTGAAGAATCCCTCGACCTGCTAGCACCGAAAGCCGCAGAAAAGGGAGTGGAGTTGGTTTATCTGATTGACCCCCAAACGCCAACCCTGATTGCGGGAGACGTGACACGATTGCGTCAGATTTTAGTGAATCTGCTCAGTAACGCTGTCAAGTTCACTCATGCTGGAGAAGTTACGGTGGCAGTGACAGCCAAAGGTCTACGAACAAAGGCAAACAGTGACCAGATCGAATCTCAACCCCAAAATTCCCAGTCGCCAACCCATCAGCTTTTTCCCTTATCCTTCAATCTTGAGCCTTCCTTATACCCCTTTTACGAGATTCAATTTGCCGTCAAGGATACGGGTATCGGTATCCCTAGCGATCGCTTAGACCGCTTGTTCAAACCCTTTAGCCAGGTTGATTCTTCTACCAGTCGCCACTATGGGGGTACTGGATTAGGCCTGGTCATCTGTCAACGACTGTGCGAAATGATGGGCGGTAAAATTTGGGTTGAAAGTGAAGTGGGCAAAGGTTCTACGTTTTACTTCACTGTCGTCACTCATGCCGTCTACAGCGCCTCCCCTGCCGATCTGGATGTCATGCAACCTCAGCTAGAGGGCAAGCGGTTGTTGATTGTGGATGATAACGCGACGAATTGCCAAATTTTGACACTACAAGGACAATCTTGGGGAATGCTGACTCGTGCGGCGCGGTCTGGTGCAGAAGCTTTAGACTGGCTGCAAAAGGGAGAATCCTTTGATCTGGCCATTCTCGATATGCAGATGCCGGGAATGGATGGACTAACTTTAGCAACCGAAATCCGCAAACAGCCAAGGGGACAGGAGTTGCCCTTAGTGATGCTCACCTCTATCGGCAAACCTGACATCAGCAACCCCAGCCAAATCGGTTACTTTGCTGCTTTTCTCAATAAGCCAATTAAACAGTCTCAGCTTTTTGAAGTCTTGAATCAGGTTCTCATCGGACAACCGATTAAAGTCCGACCCATCTATTCTCTCCCTCCGGAGATTGATGCTCACTTGGCCGAACGCCTGCCGCTAAAGATTCTGCTAGCTGAGGATAATGTAGTCAATCAGCAGGTTGCTTTGCATCTGTTACAGCGAATGGGGTACCGTGCTGATGTAGTAGGCAATGGTCTTGAGGTGTTGGAAGCTCTACGTCGCCAAGCTTATGATGTAGTATTCATGGATGTGCAGATGCCGGAGATGGATGGATTAGAAGCTACACGTCGCATCTGCCAAGCTAAATTTCAACCTTCACAATGGGTGCCTACGGCATCTCACGGACTAAACAACATTCAACCTGAATCCACCCATTCTCAATCTCCAAGCCATGAAGCGGAGAAACATCTCCAAACTCCAAAAGGGCAAGGGCCTTGGATTATCGCCATGACAGCGAATGCTATGCAAGGCGATCGCGAAATGTGCCTGGAAGCTGGTATGGACGACTATATCAGCAAACCCATCCGCATCGAGGAACTGGTTCGTGCGTTGATGAAGTGTCAGGAAACGTTGAAGGTTAATAAGTTCCAAGTTGAAGGTTTAGACGATCGCCTTCAGCCTCCTAGCCTACAACAGCAGACAAGCCCAACCCAACGATCATCCTTCAACTCCTCCAATCCTGTACTCGATGCTAGGGCGTTTCGAGAATTACGCGAAATGTTTAACGATGATGCCATCTTGGCACAAGTGATTGATAGCTATTTAGAAGAAACTCCCAATCTGTTGCAAGCGATGCGTCAGGCTATCCCTTCACTTCCTACAGAGACTATAGATCAAAAGGAGGTAGCCGAGTTGGAGCGAGCCGCTCATACCCTCAAATCAACCAGTGCCACCTTTGGCGCGATTAACCTTGCTCGTCTTTGTGGGAAGTTAGAATCTCTTGAAACCATTGAGACTTTAGCCCAAGCGGCAGCGATCGTGTCAAAACTGGAAACTGAATATGAAAGGGTAAATGCAGCTTTGCTACAAAAGCGTCCCCAAATTCATAAGTAAACCTAGTGCCTGGACGCCTAATCTGAAAATAGGAGTCAGGAGTCAGGAGTCAGGAGAGAAAGATTTTCATCCATTCCTTGTAAGCTTCCGCTCATGGTGTCTAAACCCCTAGCCAGAAGAGACAAGAGGGAACAGATGATAGAAGATGCGCCATCTGAAATGTGGAGCCTTCAGTTAGAGGCAGGCAATGAACAAACGAGTAGCGATCGCCTTACCGAACTCGCAGGCATAAGTACTGACTTGGCGCGAAGAGTTGCATTAAATTCTAATGCGCCTCCCAAGCTGCTGCAAGAATTGTCTCAAAGCTATGACACCATTATCCGCCAAAATGTAACCGCTAATCCCAATACCCCAAGGGAGGTGTTGCTGGATTTATGCGCTGAGTTTCCAGAGCAACTGCTAGGCAATCCTGTATTTTTTCTCTTGTTCTTAGAGAACCCCAATCTCATTGATGAAATTCCATTGGCTACTCTAAAGAGGCTACTTATGCAAGAGACAGTACCCGTGTCTTTCTTGGAGTGGGGGGTAAATAAACTGGATCAAGAGGCACAGTTAACGCTAGCGATGAATGCCCGTACTCCCAAAACAGTATTGGAGAAAATGCTTTGCAGTCAATATAACTTAGTTGTAGAGGTGACACAGCTACATTTGGGCTGGATAGCTCAACAGACCAGTACCATAAAATCAAGTACCTTTCTTGGGAAGATTGCCCAGTTTATTGCGACCCATCTGAGCAGAAAATTATTTCCCTCTTCTCAGAAAGCTGCTCACCCCTTAATCAATCTATTGCCGTATTTATCCTGTTTATCGGAAAAATATGAACTTCTTCTAGAAGAAGTAGAACAGACTAAAAAACAGGATATTCAGCCCCTAAGTTATAGTATTCAAACACTCACTCCCCAGGAAATGGAACTGGAAGTTCGCATTGAGCAGCAGCAAGCGTGGTGTGAAGAATTTGACGGCATTCGTACACAAACAAAGGAACTGTTGGGAGAGCTTGCGCGTGAGTTACAAGAACTACAGGAAGCTTGGAGGCAGCTCCTGGGGGTAGTGAATTTGCTTTTCTCCTCCTCGGAGCAACTCAATTCTTCAACGCGGTTAGACAAGCAGCAATTCGATCTGATTCAAGACTTGCTTCATCAAACCTTTGAAATTAACAAAAAACAACAGAAATTAATTCATCAATACTGGCTAAACTTGGAAAATATTAACATATATTACCAAATTATTAATACACCAAAACCTGGGAAGAATTGATAGAAACGGGGTTAGAAATGTTTTATTTAGCAGAAGTTCAAAAGCCCGCGGGGTTGAGAGGTCATCATCAGCCCCAATTAAAACTACTAGCTTGTCAGTACGATGGAAAAAGATGGAGTGCTTTGCCGAATGAGGAAGTAATTAATGTCTGGTCAGCTAATCAATTTAATGCTGGCGTAGTGGTAATCGTTGAGCTGTCCCCGAATAGACAAGTCTGGAATATTCAGTCAGCCGCTCTTTATTTCTCCCGCTTACAAAACTACTGGCAAGCTCACTTAGAAGAAATAGAACAGTGGAAGCAGTCTTTAGAGCATCACAGACAAGAGTTAAATTATCGAGAAATGAAAGCATTGGCTTGGCTAGATAAGATCGAAATCTTACAAGAACTGCAATGTCATGAAATTGAGCGCGATCACCAAGAAACTGAAAAGCTACGAATAGCGATCGAACACCACCGAAAAAAACTACAGAAAAGTTTGGCACGCGTCAAAAAAAGGCAGTCTCAACTGCAAATATTCCACCTTCAGAAGTTACTCCATGGTATTTTTGCCAGCTTTGGCTTACAGCAGGTAATCCTTCATCAACACTGGCAAAAATTTCCCCTATTCCGTTCGTTTGAAGATCTTGGTAAAGACAGATGATGGAAGACTACCTTACTCCGCCTCGAATAGTGCAAATAGTGAGTTAAAGAGCGTCTTGCGGGGTTCACCGCTCCAAATACCTACACCTGTTTGAACCGATAAGAGGCTGTCCAACAATAATTTCGTATTTTCAGTAGGACAGGGCAACAGTAATAGCTCGCTTTAGACGCAATATTGGCTATGCCCTTATCCCCCTTGTCTTCCTTGTTTCTGTTGTTCACCCATTAAATAGGACTGCTATATTAGGGAGTTGAGGCTTGAGGAAATACACATCTGTGAATGAATCTGCACAAATGCTCCACCCTATCAAGCCATGAATTACAACTAGACAAAGACGTGTATTGTATTTCTTTCAACGGATTATGAAAGAAGAGCTTCCTCAATTCCTGAACCTTCAGTTAGAAGCAGCCAATGAAAAAACGGGTAGCGATCGCCTTTCTGAACTCACTCGAATTAGCATCGAATTAGCCCGACTGGTTGCCAAAAATCCCAGTACACCGTCTGAGTTACTGCGAACACTAGCCGATAGCAGCGATGCCACCACCCGCCAGAATGTAGTGGCAAACTCGAACACTCCCACTGAGGTATTGCTGAAAATAGGTGCTGAATTTCCAGAGCAACTGCTCAATAATCCCATATTTTCTTCGTTGCTCCTAGAGGACTTT